>NZ_JBHWGA010000009.1:222304-234207 GCF_042733315.1 Streptomyces sp. NPDC059718 | reverse complement strand
CCTGTGGGCGCCGCGGGGCCGTCCGCCTGTGTACCGCGGAGGGTCAGCTCGTGGGCGGCACCGGCGTGGCGTGCGGGGCGCACGTCACGTCGGACCGGTCGAGCCCGCCCGTCACGAAGTAGCCGGTGACCCGGTCGTTGATGCAGGGGTTGACCAGGCCGGTGACGCCGTGCGAACCGGCGCCCTTCTCGGTGATCATGAGCGAGCCCTTGAGCCGCTTGTGCAGCTCCACGGCGCCGGTGTACGGCGTCGCCGCGTCACGGGTGCTCTGGACGATCATGACGCGCGGCAGGCCGTGGCCGGTCCGCACCTCCACGGGGTTCTGCTGCGGGACGCCCCAGGTGGCGCACGGCAGGTTCATCCACGCGTTGGACCAGGTCAGGAACGGGTACTTGGCGTGCAGCCGGGTGTTGTCGCGGTCCCAGGTGCGCCAGTCACGGGGCCACTTGGCGTCGGTGCACTCAACCGCCGTGTAGACCGCGTTGCCGTTCTCCGAGGCGATGTTGCCCGCGGTGTCCGACAGGTCGGGCGCCGCGGCGTCGACCAGCGCCTGGGTGTCACCCGCGAGGTAGGCGCTCCAGATCCCGGCCACGGCCGCCCACGACGAGTCGTAGTACGGCGCGCTCTGGAAGAGGCCGAGCAGTTCGGCCGGGCCCACGACCCCGCCGATGGGGTGCGCCTTGGCGGCGGCCCGCAACTGTTCCCACTTCGCCTGGACCTTCGCCGGGGTGTTGCCGATGTGGTAGACGGAGTCGTACCTGGCGACCCAGGCCTTCCAGTCGTTCCAGCGGCCCTCGAAGGCGACGTCCTGGTCGAGGTTGTTCTGGTACCAGATCTGGTCGCGGTCTGGGTTGACGACGCTGTCGACGACCATGCGGCGCACGTGCGACGGGAAGAGCGTGGCGTAGACGGCGCCGAGGTAGGTGCCGTAGGACACGCCGAGGTAGTTGAGCTTCCGCTCGCCGAGGGCGGCACGGATGACGTCGAGGTCGCGGGCGGTGTTGGCCGTCGTCATCTGCGCGAGCACGGCGGCGCCGGTGCGCTCCTTGCAGCCCTGCGCGTACTCGGCGGCCAGCTTGCGCTGCGCCCGCTTGTCGGCCTCGTCGTCCGGGACCGGGTCGGCCTTGGGGGCCTTCACGAACTCCTGCGGGTCGGCGCAGGAGATGGGCGCCGAGTGGCCGACGCCGCGCGGGTCGAATCCGACGAAGTCGTAGGCCTTGGCGGTCGCCGCCCAGATCGGGTTCTTGGTCGTCACGCGGAGCGGGAACCGCATGCCGGAACCACCGGGGCCGCCCGGGTTGTAGATGAGGGCGCCCTGGCGCTCGGCGGCGGTGCCGGTGCTGCCGATGCGGTCCACGGCGATCTTGATCGTCTTGCCGGAGGGCTTGGCGTAGTCGACCGGCACGGTCACCCAGCCGCACTGGACGGGGTTCGCGATGCCCCAGTCGGCCGGGCACGCGGCCCAGTCGATGCCCTTCTTCGCGGCGTGCGCGGCGGCGATCCGTACGCCGCGGGCCTCGGCGGCGCCGCTGTGTCCGTGGTCCTTCGGCGCGCTGCGGGCGACCGCGGTCTGCGGTGCCGCCGTGGCGACGGTGCCGGCTATCAGGGCCGCGGTCAGCCCGAGCACGGCCGTGCGTCTCACCATGAACTCCCCCTGCTGTTGGTGCCGCTTGTGGCGGCCTGAACGCAACTGCAGGGGGATCCTTTCGTCCCGGAGGCCCCGGGGAGAAGATCTTATGAGTGTTTCTTTACCAACGCATAAGACGGGAGCGCCGGTTGGCGGCGTGCTCCACGGCCGCCTCGGCGAGGCCCCTGACGAAGGGATGGGGTACGGAGCCGTCGCCGGCCAGCTCCGGCTGGAAGAGGCTCGCCAGGTAGAAGGGGTGGCCGGGGAGTTCGGCGACGCGGGGTTCACCGTCGGGGTCGTGGCCGGTGAACCGCAGACCGTGCGCGGTCAGGTCGTCGAGCCGGCCGCGGTCGAGGCCGAACGCGCAGTGGTAGCGCTCGACGGTCTCCGCCGCGCCGAGCAGGCGGCGGGCGCGGGAGCCGGGGGCGAGCCGGAGGGCGCCCTCGTGGCCGACGAGCGAGCAGGCGAGCGGCACGATGAGGGCGCCGTCCCCGGCGGCGGGGTCGTTCTCGGCGTGACGGGCGCCGCTGTCGCCGCAGACGTTCCGGGCGAACTCCAGCAGCGCGTGCTGGAAGCCCGCGCAGGTACCGAGGAAGGGGATGCCGCGCTCCCGCGCGGTGCGGACCGCGGCGAGGGCGCCCGGCTCGCTGCGGTACGGGCTGCCGGGCACCGTCCACACCGCGTCGAAGCCGTCGACCGCGGACTCCCCCGCCGCCGCGGCCTCCTCGGCGTCCTCGGTGGGGATCCAGCAGGCGTCCAGGACCAGGCCGTCGCGCTCGCGGAGCGCGTCGAGCAGGCGCGGGATCCGGCGGTGGGAACGGACGGACTCGGAGCGGTCCCCGACCAGGGCGAGGCGGGCGGTGGGCGTGGCGGTGGTGGCCGCGGCCGGGGGGCCGCCGGTTGCTTCGGTCATGGTCCGCATCCTCCGGCCCGGCCCGGCATCACGTCCAACGATGATGTGCGGACCGGCGATAAGGGATACTGATGGGCCATGGATCCGCACCTGCTGCGCACGTTCGCCGCCGTGGCCCGCCACGCGTCCTTCTCGGCCGCCGCGCGCGAACTGGGCTACACCCAGTCCGCGGTCTCCCAGCACATCGCCGCGCTGGAGGCGGATCTCGGCGTGGACCTGCTGGGCAGGCGGCCGGTGGTGCCGACGGAGGCGGGGACCCGGCTGCTGGAGCACACCGAGCCGCTGCTGCTGCGGCTCGCGGCGGCACGCGCCGAGGTCGTGCGCGCGGCCCGCTCCCCCTCCTCCCGGGTCGTGGCCGGGGCCTCGCCCCTGGCGGCCGGTGCCCGGACGGCGAGGGCCCTGGCACGGCTGCGGGAACTGCGCCCGCGCGCCCGGGTGACGCTGCGGGTGCTGGACCGCGCGGAGGTCGTCGCCGGGGTGGCGGCGGGAGAGCTCGACGTCGGGCTGGTCGACGGCGCGGCGGCGCCCAGCGATCCGCTGCGGCTGCCCGAGGCCGGCCCGCTGCACGCGGTGCGCTGCGCCGAGGAGGACCTGACGGTGGTCCTGGCGGAGGATCATCCGCTGGCCCGCCGGCGGGGAGTGCGGCTGACGGACCTCGCGGACGCCCTGTGGGTGGACGCGCCGGCCGCCGCGCTGCCACCGGCGCTGCTGCATCCGGCGGCGGCCGGTGAGGGCTTCCGGGCGGGGGTGCGGCACGAGGGGCCCGAGGTCCGGACGGTGCTGGAACTCGTCAGGTCGGGGCTCGGTCTGGCGCTGCTGCCGCGTTCCGCGGCCGAGGGGGCGGCCGGCGTCGCCGTGGTGCCGCTCACCGCGCCGCGGCTGGTCCACCGTACGGAGGTGCTGCACCGCGGCGGCGCGGCCGGGGCGGCGGCGGTGCTGACCGGCCTGCTGACCGGGGCCCCCGTCCCGTAGCGGCTGATGGGGCTCACCCGTTCGGCCCAGCGCCTTTTGCCCCGCCCAGGTGGCGGCCGCACAGTCGAGGGACGGCGGTAACTGGGCGCCCCATCCCCCCGGGATGGACGAGGCGGTCCCCCGGGCGACCGTCCCGGGACCCGTGCTCGACGGCCCCTGCCACGCGACTCCCGCGCCGCCCCGTGCGATCGAGCGGCCCGCCCGGGCCCCACGCCACCGTCCTGAGCGCGGCTGCGGCGTGCGCACGGTCCTCGCGCCCCCAAGGATCGAGGTCCCATGGACAGCACACCGAAGACACGCGTCGTTCTGCGGATTCGGCTTCACGAGGGCAAGGGGGATCAGTATGCGGCGGCATACGACCTCGTGCACCAAGGCATCGTCTCGGCGGACGGCTTCATCAGCTCGCAGCTGTGCCGGTCCCACGCGGACCCGGACAGCTGGATCGTGACCAGCGAGTGGCGGTCGCTCGACCAGTACCTCGCGTACTTGGCGAGCGAGGACTTCAAGGCGCGGCGGGTCGGGCTGCGCGAGTGCATCGTGGAGCACGAGTCGACGCAGTACGCGGTCGTCGCCGACGTGAAGCCGTGACGCCGTGAAGGCCCCGGCCCCGGGGGCGGTAGCCGCCCCCGGGGCCGTTGCGCGTGCGCGTCAGCGCCAGCGGTACAGCTCCTTGAGCCGGTTCACGACGATGTTGAAGCGGCCCCGGTCCAGCGCGCAGGCCTCGCGGCGCATGCCGTCGGGGTGGACGCGCAGCACGCGGTCGACGTTCACCCAGGACGGGCGGCCGGACTTGTCCCACGGGCCGGAGCCGATGGCGACCCACTCGCGGTCGTCGTTGTGCTCCTTGCTGGACAGCTGCACGGCGAGCAGCGTGTCGGTCCGCTCCCGCGCGACGACGAGGACCGGGCGGTCCTTGCCGCGGCCGTCGTTCTCCTCGTAGGGCACCCACGTCCAGACGATCTCGCCCGGGTCGGGGTCGCCGTCGTGGGCGGGTGCGTACTCGGTGCGGACGGGGCCGACCTGCTCCGGCTGGGCCTCGGTGGTCGCGCTGGGGCCGTAGCGGCCCGGATTCTCGGTGTCTATCGACGTCACGGGGCCACGCTAGCCGACAGGATGCGGCGCAGGCACAGCCCGTCCGGGGCGAGGGCGGTCAGCAGCGCGGCGGGACCGGCGAGCGGGGTCAGCACGGCCTCGCCCCGTTCGGCGTCCCGCACCGGCACCCGTGCCTCCACCGGCTTGTCCGTGAACGCGGGGTCCACGACCAGCAGTTGGCCCGCCGCCCGGTGCGTGTGCAGGACGGCGGGTCCGGCCCAGCCCGCCGCGCCCGGCCCGAAGTAGAGCTCCTGGTCCAGCAGCGGACGGCCGCCGATCCGTACCGTGAGGCGGGTGGTGAGCCGGCCCGGCCGCTCCCCCGCCCGGCCGAGGATCTGCTCCTCGCGCAGCACGAGGCGGGCGCCCGGGGCGAGTTCGGCCGTCGTGGTCATGAGCAGGTCGCTGCCCTCCGCGGCGATCAGCGGCTCCGGCAGCCAGTGCAGCACGGCGTCCTCGCCGACGGTGAGCCGTACGTCGTACCGCGCCTGCTCCCCGCTCCGGCCGGGCAGCGACACGGTCGCCGCCGCCGCGTCCACGTGGAGCACGGCGCCGGGCCGGGCGGTGACGTGCACGGCCAGCCGGTCGCCGCCGAGCGGCGCGCTCATGGCGCCGACGACCGTCACCCGGGCCGCCCGTTCGTCGGCGGAGCGCGTACGGCGCAGCGCGAGCGGCCCCTCGCCGGTGAGTTCGGGCAGCGCCGTGCCGCCGCGGCCGTCCGGGACGGCGGTGATCCGGGCGGTGGCGTGGACGCCGCTCACGCGGGGACCGCTGCCCAGGCCGCCAGCCGCGTACGGATCCACTCGGCGACGGGGGCGACGCCGTTCTCGGCGACGAGGGAGGTGAAGACCACCGGCAGGTCGCCGCGCTGCCGCTTCGCGTCGCGCGCCATGCGGCCGAGGTCCGAGCCGACGTACGGGGCGAGGTCGGTCTTGTTGACGACCAGCAGGTCCGCGGTGGTGACCCCGGGGCCGCCCTTGCGCGGGATGTCGTCGCCGCCGGCCACGTCGATCACGAAGACCTGTGCGTCGACCAGGCCCTTGGAGAAGGTGGCGGTGAGGTTGTCGCCGCCGGACTCCACCAGGACGAGGTCGAGCGGCCCGACGGAGTCCTCCAGGTCCTCGACGGCCTCGAGGTTGGCCGAGATGTCGTCGCGGATCGCGGTGTGCGGGCACGCGCCGGTCTCCACCGCGGCGATCCGCTCGGGCGGCAGGACGGCTTTGCGCAGCAGGAAGTCGGCGTCCTCGCGGGTGTAGATGTCGTTGGTGACGACGGCGATGGACAACTCCTCGCGCAGCGCGCGGCACAGCGCGGCGACGGTGGCGGTCTTGCCCGAGCCGACCGGACCGCCGAGGCCGATGCGCAGGGCGCGCGGGCTCCCGTCGGGGCGGGCCGTGGGGGTGGCCCAGGTGTGCCGTTGCGGGAAGACGGTGTGGTCGTGGTCGAGGTGCATGAGGGGTCCCCCTAGGAGGCGAAGAGGCGGACGGGCCATCCGGCGTGGGCCTCGGCGTACACGTCGAGCAGGGGCGCGGAAGCGGCCGGCAGGGCATCGGTGCCCTCGGTGAGGCAGCGGTGGGCGGCGTCGGCGGCCCGGGCGGCGACCTCGTCCAGGTCCGGGGCGAGCCGGGCCAGGACGGCGGTCACCGCGAACGGGTCGAGGCTCAGCAGGCGTACGGCGGCGGTGGCCGGGCCGGTCACGGCCTCGTACGCCGCCGCGTGGGCGGCGTCCAGCGGGCTGAGCCCGGCGGCCCGGGCCGTCACGCCGAGCACGACGGGCTGGTGGGCCCCCCGCGGCCGGGCGGCGGCGAGCGCGTCGAGCGCGGGTGACGGCCAGGCGGCGCGGGCGGCCCGCGTCATCTGGCGGCCGAGGCGGCGGGCGGTCTGCCGCAGCGCGGGCGAGGGGGTACGGGCGTCGGCGGCCTCGTCCAGCACGAGCGGGTCGGCGCCCGCGGCGGCCGCGGCGGCGAGCGCCGCGGCCACCAGGCCCGTGGTGTGCAGCCTGCCCCGGCAGAACTCCTCGAGCGTGCCGGGGCCGGTGATCCGGCCCGCCGTGACGGCCGCCTCGGCCCCTCCGGAGTGGGCGTGGCCCCCGGCGGGGAAGCGGCCGTCGGCGAGCAGCAGCAGCGCGGCGCGGTTCATCGTCCCCCTGCTCCGTTCAGAACAGGAAGTACCGCTGGGCCATGGGGAGTTCCACGGCCGGGGCGGGTTCGACGACGTCTCCGTCGATGCGGACGGTGAAGGTGTCGGGGTCGACCTCGACGCGCGGCATGGCGTCGTTCTCGCGCATGTCCGCCTTGGTGACGCGCCGGGTGTCGCGGATCGGGAGGAACTGCTTGCCGAGGGCCAGGCGTTCGGCGAGGCCGTCCTCGAGGGCGGTGTGCGTCACGAAGGTGAAGGAGTTGGCGGCGGGAGCGGCGCCGATCGCGCCGAACATCGGGCGCGGCAGGACCGGCTGCGGGGTCGGGATGGAGGCGTTGGCGTCGCCCATCTGCGCGTAGGCGATCTGGCCGCCCTTGAGCACGAGGTGCGGTTTGACGCCGAAGAACGCCGGGTCCCACAGCACCAGGTCGGCGAGCTTGCCGCTCTCGACCGAGCCGATCTCGCCGTCGAGGCCCTGGGCGACGGCGGGGTTGATGGTGTACTTGGCGACATATCGACGTGCGCGCAGGTTGTCGGCCCGTCCGTCGCCGGGCAGGGCGCCGCGCCGCCGCTTCATGACGTGCGCGGTCTGCCAGGTGCGCAGGACGACCTCGCCGACCCGCCCCATGGCCTGCGAGTCCGAGGAGATGATCGAGATCGCCCCCAGGTCGTGCAGGACGTCCTCGGCCGCGATCGTGCCGGGCCTGATCCGCGACTCGGCGAAGGCGAGGTCCTCGGGCACGGAGGGGTTGAGGTGGTGGCAGACCATCAGCATGTCGAGGTGCTCCTCGACGGTGTTGACGGTGTGCGGCCGGGTCGGGTTGGTCGAGGACGGCAGGACGTTGGGGTGGGCGACGACGGTCATGATGTCCGGCGCGTGCCCGCCGCCCGCGCCCTCGGTGTGGTACGCGTGGATGCCCCGGCCGGCGATGGCGGCGAGGGTGTCCTCGACGAAACCGGCCTCGTTGAGGGTGTCGGTGTGGACGGCGAGCTGGGCGCCGGTCGCCTCGCACACCGTCAGGCACGCGTCGATGGCGGCCGGGGTGGCGCCCCAGTCTTCATGGATCTTGAAGCCGACGGCCCCGCCCCGCAACTGGGAGAGCATCGCCTCGTGGGAGACGGTGTTGCCCTTGCCGAGCAGGCCGATGTTGACCGGGTAGTGCTCCAGCGCCGCGAACATCCGCGCCAGGTGCCAGGGCCCCGGCGTGATGGTGGTGGCCTTGGTGCCCTCGGCGGGACCGGTGCCGCCGCCGACGAGCGTGGTGATGCCGGAGGCCAGCGCCTCGTCCACGATCGTCGGGGAGATGAAGTGGACGTGCGCGTCGACGGCCCCGGCGCTGACGATCCTGCCGTTGCCGGCGATGACCTCGGTCTCGGGTCCGATGACGAGGTCCGGGTGGACGCCGTCCATGGTCTCGGGGTTGCCGGCCTTGCCCAGCGCCGCGATCCGCCCGTCGCGGATGCCGATGTCGGCCTTGACCACGCCCCAGTGGTCCAGGACGACGGCGCCGGTGATCACCGTGTCGGGGGTGCCCTCGGCCCGGGTGGCGCGGGCCTGCCCCATCGACTCGCGGATCACCTTGCCGCCGCCGAAGACGACCTCGTCGCCGGAGCCGTCGGCGCCGCCCGACAGGTCCCGCTCGACCTCGATCAGCAGGTCGGTGTCGGCGAGCCGTATACGGTCCCCGGTGGTCGGCCCGAACAGGTCGGCGTAGACGGCACGCGGGAGCTCAGCCATCGAGAGCACCTCCGGTCTCTCCGCGCAGCCCCGCCACGATCCGCGCGCCGCCCAGCGGCACGAGCTCGACCTCGACGGGGATGCCGGGCTCGAAGCGCACGGCCGTCCCGGCGGCGACAGCCAGGCGCTTGCCGCGGGCGGCGGCGCGGTCGAAGACGAGACCCGGGTTGGCCTCGGCGAAGTGGTAGTGGGAACCGACCTGGACCGGCCGGTCGGCGGAGTTGAGCACGGTCAGCCGGGTGACCGGCTTGCCCGCGTTGAGCACGACGGGCTCGCCCGCGTGGAGGATCTCCCCTGGAATCACGCGGCGCCCCCTAGACGATCGGCTCGTGGACGGTGACGAGCTTCGTGCCGTCCGGGAAGGTGGCCTCGACCTGGACGTCGTGGATCATCTCGGGCACGCCCTCCATGACGTCGTCCCTGGTGAGCACCTTGCGGCCGGAGGCCATGAGTTCGGCGACGCTGCGGCCGTCCCGGGCGCCCTCGAGGAGGTGCGAGGTGATCAGGGCGATGGCCTCCGGGTGATTGAGCCTCAGGCCCCTGGCCCGCCGCCTCTCCGCCACGTCCGCGGCGACATGGACGAGCAGGCGTTCCTGCTCGTGGGGGGTCAGTTGCATGGCCACACCTCGCAGTCGTCCCGGGTGAACGGACCCGCGGGGGCGTCCCCGGCCGGCGGATCCGCTCTGCCGTTGTCCGGCAGCCGCAGGCTAGTTCGGCGGCGTTTCGTCCGCGTTAACTCCCGGGCTCCGGGGTGAAGCCGGCGAGCGCGCGTGGGAGCGGGGTGCGGGCGACCTCGTCGTGCTCGGCGTCCTCCGGCAGCATGCCACGGCGTTTCGGCTCCTCCGCGTACGACACGAGTCCGGCGACCACCCGGGCGCACCCCCGCCCCGGCCGCCCGGCGAGCCTGCGCACGGCCCTCTCCGGGAGGGCGGCGGATCGGCCCCCACAGATCCGCGCTGTGGGCTTTCGCCTGGTCCGCGGCCGCCACGGCGCAGAGCCGCCCGGGGGCCGTGCGCGCCCGCCGCCACGAGCCGCTCAGGCCCCGTCGTGGTGGGCGTCCGTCGTACCGCGGTGCTCCGCGGCGATGCCGAACCGGCGGCGTTCGCCCGTGGCGGACACCGCCCCGCGCACCGAGGAGACCGTACTGACCACCGCCTCCTCGGGAGCGGCATCCAGTTCTTGGAGTCGTTGCAGGTCAGCGGCGGACACCAGGGCGACGAGCGGCTTGCCGTGACGCGTCACGACCACCCGCTCACCGCCGTAGACGACGCGGTTGATCAGTTCCGCCAGCTCCGCACGCGCTTGTGTCACCGGGACTTCGTGGGCCATGCTCCCCATCATAACGAGATGTACGTCCTGTACATTTTTTACAGCGACGGGCACCCCTGCCCGGGTGCCCACGGAGGTGCAGCGATGCTTCGACCGACCGCCCGCCACGTCCTGCCCGAGTTCACCGAGCGCACCAGCGAGGGCGTCCGGACCATGGACCCGTACTCCAAGCTGCTCCAGGAGCGGATCGTCCTGCTCGGGACACCCATCGACGACATCTCGGCGAACGACGTGATGGCACAGCTCATCCACCTGGAGGCCGCCGCCCCGGAGCAGGACATCTCGCTCTACATCAACTCTCCCGGCGGGTCCTTCACCGCGATGACCGCGATCTACGACACCATGCAGTTCGTCAGCTGCGACGTGTCGACGGTGTGCGTCGGCCAGGCGGCCTCGGCGGCGGCCGTCCTGCTCGCCGCCGGAGCGCCCGGCAAACGGCTGATGACCCCCGGCGCGCGGGTGCTGATCCACCAGCCCTCGTTCGCGGAGGTGATCCAGGGCACCACCGCGGACCTGGAGATCCAGGCCCGGGAACTGCTCCGCCGTCGGGAGCAGTTGGAGGAGCTGCTGGTACGCCACACCGGCCAGGCACCGGAGCGGATCGGGGCCGACATCGAACGCGACACCATTTTTGACGCCCCGTCGGCCCTCGCCTACGGCCTGGTGGACCGGCTGACGCTGAGCCGCAAGGACGGCGCCGGCCGCGCCCCGCGCGCCCTGCGGTGACCGGCCGTGGTGCCCGAACTGCCCCCGCTCCCCGCACTGACGCGGGCCGAGGGCGAGCTGATCGACACCTATCTGGAGGTCGTGGACCTGCTGGGCAGGATCAACCCGTCCCGCTCCCGGGACACCTACGGGGCGCTGCGCGCCGCGCAGGCCCTGGTGGGGAGGGCGACGGAGCTGCGTGACGCGCTGACGCTGATGCACATGCGCGGGGAGAGCGAGGTGCACACGGCGACGATGGAACGGGCGCTGCGGGTGCTGGACGGCGAACGGCGCACCGGGCAGGTCACCTTGCCGCCGCAGCCCCGCTGACGGAGCGTCACGACACACTGCTCCGTTCGGGCGGCGCGAACTCGAACCGAATGGACTCGCCCGATCGTTGTATCTGCCGTGGACGGCCGAGTGGCCCCGAGTTGCACGATATGGCCGCACACATCCGGAATCTGACGCTCCATCCCTGGTGTTCGACTCCTTTCCAGTCGTCGGTCCGGGTCCCGTGTCGCGGAGTCCACCCAAATAGGTGAGTCGTGAACAGACTCACATTCGACCGGTTGCGCTGGGAATCGGCCGCTTCGGTGGGTGATCATCCCTTCGACGACAAGCCCCCGTCATCCCGGCGGGGCGGTCCGCGCGGACGCCGAATCCTGCCGCCGCGCGGATGCCAGGTCGACGACGACTCATCGGCAGGAGCGGAGGACCCGAGCAGTACGGGTCCGGCGCCGGTCGCCGGACCCTTGGGGTGAAGCCGCAGCCGCGGCCGGGCATCTTCGCCTGCCCGAACCCGACAGGTCATCCTTCGCAGGCGGACGACGAAGGGTTGCGCATGAGTGCGCCAACAGCCATGTCCGGGGTCCTGTGCCGGCTCGGAGCCGTCTCCGCCCTCACGGCGGCCGCCGTGGCCGGTCCCGCCGTACTGCCGGAGCTCGCCCAGCAGGCAGACGCGGCGGCGGTCTCCGCCAAGGCGCTGAAGATCGCGGCGTCCAAGAGGGGCGCGCCGTACCAGTACGGGGCCGCCGGCCCCGGCAGGTTCGACTGCTCCGGGCTCACCTTCTACTCCTTCAAGAAGGCGGGCAAGAAGCTCCCCCGCACCGCGGGCGCCCAGTACAACAGCGTCCGGCACATCCGGAAGTCCTCACGGACCCGTGGTGACCTGGTCTTCTTCCACTACGGGAGCAACGTGTACCACGTGGGGATGTACGCCGGGCACGGGAAGATCTGGCACTCCCCCAAACCCGGCGGGCGGGTGCGGCTGGAGAAGATCTGGAGCCGCAGCGTCTGGTACGGCCGGGTGAAGTGACCCCGGTCCCGGGGGGCGGGGGGCTGCGGGTGGGGGGGGAGCCCGGCACCCAGCGACAGTGGACAACAAATAGGGA
>NZ_JBHWGA010000009.1:157872-222294 GCF_042733315.1 Streptomyces sp. NPDC059718 | reverse complement strand
CCGGGGGGGGGGGGGTGCGTTTTCACTTTGTGGCCCCGCCGCTGGTGCCGGGGGGGTTTCCGGCCCCCCGGGGGCGGTGGCGGGGGCGGGGGGGCCCCGCCCCCCCGCGACCGGCACCGCGGACGTGCCGGTAGCGTGCCGGTGTGTCCCTGATGCGGATCCTCGCCGACGCCGCCGCGGGCGTCTTCCCGCCCGCCGACGGCTCGGTGACGGTCGTGCGGCAGCCCGCGCCGCGCGACGCCGGGGTGATCGCCTTCACCGCCCATGCCGTGGTCTTCGCGGACGCCGATCCGGAGCGGATCCACGGGCTGCTGCCGCCCGGCGACCTCTCGGCGCCGCTCAATCCGCCGTTCCTCACCGCGCTGTGCGGCCTGCTGGACCGCACGGTGAACAACGTCGACCTGCTGACCGCCGCGCCGGCCCTGCCGGGGCCGCCGCCGGCCGCCCTGGGCCTGCCCCTGCGGGAGACCGCCGACCGGGATCATCCGCGGATCGTCCGGGCCCTGCGGCACCGTGACGGGGTAAGGGCGTGGACGGTACCCGGGGGCACCGTGCTGACGGGCCGGGGTGTGGCGGGCCGCTGGGAGGCGGCCGTGGAGGTCGATCCGGGGGCGCGCGGTGCGGGCCTCGGCCGCCGGCTCGCGCTGGCGGCACGTCATCTCGTCCCGGAGGGCGGGACGGTGTGGGCGCAGATCGCCCCGGGCAACGCGGCGAGCGTGCGGGCGTTCACGGCGGCGGGCTTCGTGCCGATGGGCGCCGAGGCGCTGCTGCTCACCCGGGAGGACTGAGGGCCGCCGGGGTCAGTCGACGGCGGCCGCGGTGGCCCAGGGCAGGCTGATCCAGACCGTCTTGCCGCCCTCGGCGGTGGGGGTGACGAGCAGCGTGCCGCCCGCCTCCGCCGTGAGGTGACGGATGATCACCATGCCGCGGCCGTTGTCCTGCTGCACGGCGGCGGGCAGCCGCTGGGGCCACCGGGGGTGGCTGTCGGTGACCCCGATGCGCAGTTGCTCGTCCCGGTCCAGCTGGACGTCGAGGGTGAAGGTCGGGGACTGGCCGAGGGTGTGCAGCACCGCGTTGGTCGCGAGCTCGGAGACGATGAGCCGGACGGAGTCGGCGGGGTCCGAGTCCTCGGGCATGCCCCACTCCACCAGCAGCTCGCTCACGTAGCGACGTACCGCGGGGACCGAGGCAGGGTCGCTCGGCAGGGTGACGGATGCTTCCTGGTGGTCTGCCATGGCGACGCTGTCCCTTTCCCGCCGTGACCAGGACGCCGGCGCCTGCCGCGCCCGTGGCCGCACGCGCGACGGCCGGCGGCGCCGTGCCCCGCCTTCCGCGCGGCACGTCCCCGTTCGGCACTCACGCGCCAGAGTGTCACTCATCGTGCCCTTAATCGGGTGTCACCACAGCTATATGCATATATCTGTCGCCCAAAGCGGTGAACTCTGCTACGAGAGAACGTATTTGCGCGGCAGACTTCGCCCGGGGACCGGCGGGGGTGCCGGAACCAGGAGGTGCACACACCATGCAACAGGTGCCGGCGGTACGCCGCCGCAAGATCGGCTCGGAATTGCGCCGTCTGCGCGACACGGCGGGGCTCACGAGCGGTGAGGCCGCCCAGCGCCTGGGATGGCACCAGTCCAAGGTCAGCCGGATCGAGACCGGCCGCAGCGGAGTGCGTCCCGAGGACGTCACGGCCCTGCTGGACGTGTACGGGGTGCGCGACCAGCGGTTGCGGGAGATGCTCTCCGCGCTGGCGGGCGAGGTCGACCGGCGCGGCTGGTGGCATGAGTTCCGCGAGGAACTCCCGGCCGCCTACCGGGACTTCATCTCCCTGGAGACCGACGCCTGCCGGGCGCGGACCCTGGAGACCACGGTGGTGCCGGGACTGCTGCAGACCCCGGACTACGCCCGCGAGCTCACCCGGTCCGTCCTGCCGCAGCTCGGTCCGCGGCAGATCGCGACCCTGGTGCAGGTGCGGATGGCCCGTCAGGCGGTGCTGCGCGCCGATCCGCCGCTGGAGCTGTGGGCGGTGCTGGACGAGGCGGTGCTGCGCCGCAGGGTCGGGGGTCCCGGAGTGATGGCGGCGCAATTGAGCCATCTTGTGGAGCTGGGTTCACTGCCTCATGTGCATCTGCAGGTGCTGCCTTTCTCGGCCGGTGGGCATATAGGCGTCACAGGCCCTTTCGTAATCTTCTCATTTCCGCGCATTGCTGATCTCGACGTGGTTGTTCTCGACCATTTGACGAGTAGTCTCTATCTAGATCAGCACGAGGACGTCAGGGCGTACGGTGCTGCCTTCAATCGGTTGCGCTCCCATGCCCTGTCGAGTGAGCAGTCGCTGTCCTTCATCTCCGGCATCGGCAAAGGCGCGTAAGGAGGCACACCCCCCATGTCCGACGCTCTGCCTCAGTACGTCACCTCCAGTGCGTCCCTCTCAGGTGTGAATTGGCGACGCAGCAGCTACAGCACGGCGGCGAACAACTGCGTCGAGACGGCCCTCATCGGGGACGGGCCGCTCTCGGGTCAGCTCGCCGTACGCGACTCCAAGGATGTGCGCGGCCCCGCCCTGCTCTTCCCCCCGGCGGCCTGGGCGGAGTTCCTCGCCGCCGTGGCGACGGGGAGCCTGACCGAACGCCCCTGAACTCAGGGGCGCGGCGGCGCCGTACGGACGATCGTCCCCACGGCGTCGCCGATCTCCCGGTCCGTCAGGTCCGCCCGCGCGGTGAGCCGCAGCCGCGAGATCCCGTCGGGCACGGACGGTGGCCGGAAGCAGCCCACGGCGAGACCCGCCTCACGGCACGCCCCGGCCCACGCGACGGCCGCCTCGGGCGACGGTGCCCGCACCGACACCACGCACGCGTCCGGCGCGGTGGCGTCCAGCCCCGCCCCCGCCAGCCGCTCGTACAGCTCGCGGGCGACCGCCCGGGCCCGTACGGCGCGTTCCGGCTCGCGCCCGAGCAGGCGCAGCGCACCGAGCGCCGCGCCGGTGGCCGCCGGGGCGAGGCCCGTGTCGAAGATGAACGTCCGCGCGGCGTTGACCAGGTGCTCGATGACCCGGGCCGGTCCCAGGACCACGCCGCCCTGGCTGCCCAGGGACTTGGAGAGCGTGGCGGTGCACACCAGTCCGGGCGCGCCCGCCAGACCCGCCTCCGCGGCCGCCCCCCGGCCCCCGGGACCGAGCACCCCGAGCCCGTGGGCGTCGTCCACCAGCAGCGCGGCGCCGTGCTCGCGGCAGGCGGCGGCCAGCGCGCCGAGCGGGGCCGCGTCGCCGTCCACCGAGAAGACCGAGTCGGTGACGGCCACGGCAGGGCCTTCGTGGCCGGTCAGCGCCTTGCGCAGGGCGTCCGGATCGGCGTGCCGCACGACCTCGGTGGTGGCGCGGGAGAGCCGGCAGCCGTCGATGAGCGAGGCGTGGTTGCCGCTGTCGGAGACGAGGAGCGTGTCCGGCTCGGTGCTGAGCGCCGTGACGGCGGCGAGGTTGGCGGCGTAGCCGGAGGCCAGGACCAGCGCCGCCTCGAAGCCGCAGAAGGCGGCCAGTTCGGCCTCCAGCTCGGCGTGGATCTCGGTGCTGCCGGTGACCAGCCGTGAACCGGTCGAGCCGGCGCCCCAGCGCAGGCAGGCGTCCGCACCGGCCCGGGTCACCTCGGGGTGGTGGGCGAGCCCCAGGTAGTCGTTGGAGGCGAGGTCCAGCAGGGGTGACCGCGCGGGCCGCGGGCGCAGGGTGCGCACCAGCCCGGCCGCGCGACGCCGTTCGGCGTGCGCGTCGATCCAGTCGAACGGGTCGCGGGTCATGGTCGTCCCCTGGGGTCGGCGGAGGGTTCGGCGCCACCGTAGTGTGCCGGATCGTCTCGCACGGTGTGGTGATGCACACACCCTGAGCGAGCGGTCTTGTGGGATGCCCCATTGGCCCGGGCGCGCGCGGTACGCCAGGATCGCGACATGGATCTGCTGAATGCTTTGGTCGAGAAGGGCCTGCGCCGCGAGCTGCCCACCCGTGAGGAGGCGCTCGCCGTGCTGGCGACCTCCGACGACGAACTCCTCGACGTGGTGGCCGCGGCCGGCAAGGTGCGCCGCGCGTGGTTCGGCCGCCGGGTGAAGCTGAACTACCTGGTCAACCTCAAGTCGGGGCTGTGCCCTGAGGACTGCTCGTACTGCTCGCAGCGGCTCGGCTCGGAGGCCGGGATCCTCAAGTACACCTGGCTCAAGCCCGACGAGGCGGCGGCCGCCGCGGCGGCGGGGGTCGCCGGCGGTGCCAAGCGGGTCTGCCTGGTGGCGAGCGGACGCGGCCCGACCGACCGCGACGTGGACCGGGTCTCCAGGACCATCGAGGCCATCAAGGAGCAGAACGAGGCCGTCGAGGTCTGCGCCTGCCTGGGCCTCCTCTCCGGCGGGCAGGCCGAGCGGCTGCGCGGCGCGGGCGCCGACGCGTACAACCACAACCTCAACACCTCCGAGGCCACCTACGGGGACATCACCACCACGCACACCTACGCGGACCGGGTCGAAACGGTGCAACAGGCCCAGGCGGCGGGCCTGTCGGCCTGCTCCGGACTGATCGCGGGCATGGGCGAGAGCGACGAGGACCTGGTCGACGTGGTCTTCGCGCTGCGCGAGCTGGACCCCGACTCCGTCCCGGTGAACTTCCTCATCCCCTTCGAGGGCACCCCGCTGGCGAAGGAGTGGAACCTCACCCCGCAGCGGTGCCTGCGGATTCTTTCGATGGTGCGGTTCGTCTGTCCCGATGTGGAGGTCCGCATCGCGGGCGGCCGCGAGGTGCACCTGCGGAGCATGCAGCCGCTCGCGCTGCACCTGGCGAACTCGATCTTCCTGGGCGACTACCTCACCAGCGAGGGCCAGGCCGGCAAGACCGACCTCGACATGATCGCGGACGCCGGTTTCGAGGTGGAGGGCGCCGGCGAGGTGACCCTGCCCGAGCACCGTGCGGACGCGGCGGCCACGGCCGGGGGCTGCGGTTCCCACGCTTCCGCCGGCTGCGGCTCGCACGGCGAGGGCGGCGGCTGCGGCCCCTGCGGCGGCCACGCCCACGGCGACACCCACGGCGACCTCGCGCAGCCCGCGGCGGCCGGTGCCGCCCGCACCGACCTGGTGGCCGTGCGCCGCCGCGGCACCGGCACGGACCTGCCGCCCAATGCCTGAGCCGCTCACCCCGGGCGAGCTGCTGGCACTGGACCGGGAGCACGTCTGGCATCCGTACGGGCCCATGCCGGGCCGTCAGGAACCGCTCGTCGTCGAGTCCGCGGCCGGGGTCCGGCTGCGGCTCGCCGAGCCGTTCGAGGGCGCGTGCGAACTCGTCGACGGCATGTCGTCGTGGTGGTCGGCGATCCACGGCTACAACCACCCGGTGCTCAACGAGGCGGCCCGCGGCCAGCTGGACCGGATGAGCCACGTGATGTTCGGCGGGCTCACCCACGAGCCCGCCGTGCGGCTCGCCGCCCGCCTGGTCGAGATCACCCCCGATCCGCTGCGGCACGTCTTCCTCGCCGACTCCGGCTCGGTGTCGGTCGAGGTCGCGGTCAAGATGTGCCTGCAGTACTGGCGTTCGCTCGGGCGGCCGGAGAAGCAGCGCCTGATGACCTGGCGCGGCGGCTACCACGGCGACACGTGGCAGCCGATGTCCGTCTGCGACCCCGAGGGCGGCATGCACGGGCTGTGGTCCGGCGTCCTGCCCCGGCAGGTCTTCGCCGACGCGCCGCCGGCCGCGTACGAGGAGGCGTACGCCGGCCACCTGCGGGAGACGATCGCCGCTCACGCGCACGAGCTCGCCGCGGTCGTCGTCGAGCCCGTCGTGCAGGGCGCGGGCGGCATGACCTTCCACTCCCCCGCCTACCTGCGGGTGCTGCGCGAGGCCTGCGACGAGCACGACGTGCTGCTGGTGTTCGACGAGATCGCCACCGGCTTCGGACGGACCGGGACGCTGTTCGCCGCCGACCAGGCGGGCGTCTCGCCGGACGTGATGTGCGTCGGCAAGGCCCTGACCGGGGGCTACCTCACGATGGCCGCCACCTTGTGCACCGCGCGCGTCGCCGACGGGATCTCCCGGGGCGAGGTGCCGGTGCTCGCCCACGGCCCGACCTTCATGGGCAACCCGCTGGCCGCGGCCGTCGCCTGTGCCTCGCTCGACCTGCTGCTCGGCCAGGACTGGGCGCAGGAGGTCAAGCGGATCGAGGCCGGGCTGCGCGAGGGGCTCGCACCCGCCGCCGGCCTCCCCGGGGTACGCGACGTGCGGGTGCTGGGCGCGATCGGTGTCGTCCAGCTCGACCACCAGGTCGACCTCGCCGCCGCGACGCGGGCCGCCGCCCGCAGCGGGGTATGGTTGCGGCCGTTCCGGGACTTGATCTACACGATGCCCCCGTACGTCACGGGGGACGAGGACGTCGCGCGCATCTGCGCGGCGGTGCGCGCGGCGGCGGAGGCGGCATGACGGTGTTGTTCGTGACCGGTACGGGCACGGAGATCGGCAAGACGGTGACGACGGCCGCGATCGCGGCGACGGTGCTGCTCGGCGAGTACAGCGTCGCCTACCTGAAGCCCGCGCAGACCGGGGTGGGCCCCGGCGAGCCGGGCGACGCCGCCGAGGTCACCCGGCTCGCCGGCCCCGAGGTCACCGGCGTCGAACTGGCCCGGTACCCCGAGCCGCTGGCGCCCGCCACGGCCGCGCGGCGCTCCGGACTCGCCCCGGTGGGCCCGGCCGACATCGCGGAGGCGGCGGCGAAGCTGGCGGCGGTGCACGACATCGTCCTCGTCGAGGGCGCGGGCGGGCTGCTCGTCCGTCTCGACGACGCGGGCTCGACGCTGGCGGACGCGGCACGGATGCTCGCGGCCCCGGTGCTCGTGGTCGCCCCGGCCGGGCTCGGCACCCTCAACGGTGCCGCGCTGACGGCGGAGGCGCTGAAGGCCCGGGACCTGAAGTGCGCGGGCGTCGTCATCGGCAGCTGGCCGGACGACGCGGACCTGGCCGCCCGCTGCAACCTCGTCGACCTGCCCGAGGTCACCGGCGCCCCGCTCGTGGGCGCCCTGCCCGCCGGCGCGGCCGCCCTCGACCCCGCCGACTTCCGGCAGGCGGCACCCGGTTGGCTCTCCCCGCGCATCGGCGGCATCTGGGACGCCTCCGCCTTCACCTCGTACTGGGCACCCGCCGACCCCGCCTGACCCCGCGCCGCCGTCCGGCCCCGGGCCGCCCGGGGCCGGGCGGCGGCGCTGACGAAGGCGTACGGGCCCGGCGGTATCGGCGGTCGGCCGCAGGACGCGGGCCCGACCTGCCGCTCCGACCTCGCCGACCTCCCCCAGGTCAGCGGCGTCCCGCTCCTGGGGGCCCTCGACCCCGACGGCTTTCCCGGGGACGGCGCCCGGGGCGGACGGTGGGCGACACGCCGGATGTGCCCCGGAACGGGGAGGCTTGGGGCGGGCTCCGAAGCGGCAGAATCGGAGTGAGGGGTGCCGAGACGAAGGGGGTCCGGCCATGAGGAGCCGAACCGGCGCGACGGGCGAAGCCGTCCACCACCCGCTGTTCGCCCGCTTCTACGCCCGCTGCGGCCCGGTGATGGACGCCCGCGCGGGCTTCGGCGCGCACCGGCGGACCGTGCTCGCGGGACTCACCGGCCGGGTGATCGAGATCGGCGCGGGCTCGGGGCTGAACTTCCGTCACTACCCGCGCACCGTCGCCGAGGTCGTGGCGATCGAGCCGGAACGGCATCTGCGCCGGCTCGCCGTCGACGCCGCGCAGCACGCCGAGGTGCCGGTGGACGTCGTACCCGGGGTCGCCGAGGCGCTGCCGGTCAAGAGCGAGGCCTTCGACGCGGCGGTCGCCTCGCTGGTGCTGTGCTCCGTACGCGACCAGAAACGCGCCCTGGCCGAGCTCCACCGGGTACTGCGCCCGGGCGGGGAACTGCGGCTGCTGGAGCACTGCCGGGCCGAGGGCCGCGCGCACGCGGCGTTGCAGTGGGCGGTGGACCGCACCGTGTGGCCGCTGCTGTTCGGCGGCTGCCGGACCGGGCGGGACACGCTCACCGCGGTCGAGGCGGCCGGCTTCGAGGTGCTGGAGCTGCGCCGCTTCCGTGTTCCGGAGCGCGCCAAGGGCCTCACCCTGCCCGTACCGAGCGCCCCGCACATCCTGGCCACCGCGCGCCGCCCCGCTTGAGCGCCGGCTCCACCGCTCTGTACCTACTGGTATGTACACTACCGGCATGGAGACGACGTCGGAACGCCTGATCGAGAGCACCCGCGAACTGCTCTGGGAGCGCGGCTACGTCGGCACCAGCCCGAAGGCCATCCAGCAGCGCTCCGGCGTCGGCCAGGGCAGCATGTACCACCATTTCTCCGGCAAGCCGGAGCTCGCGCTCGCCGCCGTGCGCCGCACCGCCGAGCAGATGCGGCAGACGGCCGAGCGCGAACTCTCCGAGCCGGGAACGGCGGTCGAGCGGGTCTCGCGCTATCTGCGCCGCGAACGCGACGTGCTGCGGGGCTGCCCGATCGGGCGGCTCGCCCAGGACCCGGAGGTCGTGGCCAGCCCGCAGCTGCGGGCGCCGCTCGACGAGACCTTCGAGTGGCTGCGCGGCCGGCTGGCGGACGTGCTCGCCGAGGGCCAGGCGCGCGGGGAGATCGCGCCCGGTCTCGACACCGGCGACATCGCGGCCGCGCTCGTGGCCGTGCTCCAGGGCGGCTATGTGCTCGCCCGGGCGGCCGGCTCGGCCGCGCCCTTCGACCAGGCCGTCAGCGGCGCGCTGGCCCTGCTGGCACAGCGCGCCTGAGCGGGCCCCACCGGCCCTCCGCCGATCCGGCCCACCGGTACGACACCCAGGGGGACACATGTACGCGATGCAGTACGGGATCACGCTGCCCGCCGACTACGACATGAAGGTCATCCGCGACCGGGTCGCCGGGCGCGGCCGGCTCACGGACGCCTACGAGGGCCTGGGCTTCAAGGCCTACCTGATCCGCGAGCGCGGCACGGAGGGCTCCCCGGTCAACGAGTACGCGCCCTTCTACCTCTGGGACGACACCGGCGGCATGAACCGCTTCCTGTGGGGCGGGGGCGGCTTCGGCGGCATCGTCGACGACTTCGGACGCCCGGACGTCAGTCACTGGACGGGCGTCGCCTACCGTCCGGGGCCCGCCTTCGGGACCCCGCCGGGCGCGGCGAGCCGCCTGCGCCGCCGGATCCCCGCCGGGGCCGACCCGCGCGAGCCGGTGGCCCGGGAGCTGGAGGCGTGGGAGGAGCGCGCCGCCACGGCGGGCGTCCATGCCACCGTCCTGGCCGTGGACCCGCGCCACTGGGAGACCGTGCTCTTCACGCTCTGGGACCGGACGCCGCCGGCCGACGTCACCGATCCGGACCGCTACGAGGTGCTGCACCTGTCGGCCCCGCACCTGGCCGAGGTGCCGGTCGGACGCCAGTGGGCGTAGCCCCTCAGACGCACCAGGAGCGCAGCTCGTCGGCGATCTCGTGCACGTCGGCGGTGCCGCCCTTGACCAGCCGGGCCAGGTCGCGGACCCGTTCGGGGGACGTGGCGACCTTCAGGCCGCTGGCCACCAGGTAGGCGTAGGCGACCGCGGAGGCGAAGAGCGCGTTGGACCGCTCCAGGGCCGGTACGTGGACCAGCAGTTGCAGCAGGCACGCGGCCCGCTCGTGGGGGTCGGCGTAGACGGGGACGCCGAATATCTCCGCCTGGTGGCGGCCGACCGCGGCGACGAGGGCGCCCCAGTCGGTCACCTGGGGGTCACCGGGGGTGTTGTGCTCCGCGACCATGAGCAGCCAGGCGAGGTCGATCTGCAGGGTCAACGGCGTCCTTCGCGCTCCGTGCCGAACTCCTCGGCGAAGACGGACTCGTAGCGCTGCATGAAGTCGGCGGCGGCCTCGACGAAGCTGCGGCCCGCTTCCCCCGCGTCCTTCCGGACGAGTTCCTCGATGTACCGGTTGACGCTGACGCCCCGCTGCGCGGCCCGCTCGCGGGCGGCCGCGGCGGTGGTCTCGTCCACCCGCACGTTCAACTGCGTCTTGGCCATACCCTCAAGCTAGCGCCGATGCACTAGCAGTGACAAGCGGCCCCCGGGCGCATCCACCCCGGAGCCCGACGGGGCTCCGGGGCGCACGGGGAGCGCGTTCAGAGGCGGCCCGCCACCGTGCGCGCCAGTTCCTCGAGCGGCTTGTCGAACCGGGAGGGCTCCTCGTTGCGGACCAGCCGGATCGCGACCCACTGCCCGGACACCCGCAGGAAGACCGATCCGTCCTCCAGCCAGGCCTCGTCGCCGATGCCGTCGAGCGGCTTCAGTTCGTGGCCGAGCCCGCGCTCGGCGTCGTAGTAGTTCTTCCCCGGCTCCCCCGCGAAGACCTCGACCTGGGCCGTCGGGCCGGACTCCGGCGCGGGGTAGGTGCAGGTCCCCTCCAGGTCCTGACCGGGTTTGAGGGCCGTACCGGCGAGCCGCTCGGCCTCGTCCTGCGTCACCAGGGCGCACGGGTCGCCGGCCGTCCCGCCCGGCGACGACGCGGACGGCTGCCCCCCGGACGCCGCGGACGACCCCGCCGCCCCCGGGGTGCCCGGCGCGGTCGCGGACGGCTTGTCGCCGGCGTCGTCGGCCGCCGGGCCCTGGCACCCCTGGAGCGCCAGGGCCAGCAGCGCCACCACGGGCGCCACCGCCCGGGCCCGCGTGCGCCTGCGGTCACCGGACCCGGTCCGGATACGTGCGTGCACCATCGATTCGGTCCCCCCTCGGTACTGGTCCTCGTCCCCGTCCCCGTCCCGGCCACACCGTGCCCGGCCCGGGTGCACCTACAGACGTACCGGGACGGCCGGCCGGTTTCGGACGGACGAACTCGCGGTCGCACGACGGCCGCCCGCGCGCCCCGGCGCTCACCCTCCGGGACGATGCGGCACCGCACCCGACGACCTACGCTCGGGTCGCATACGGACAAGTACGCACTTCCTCATCTTGGGGGGCAAGCGTGTCGACATGGACGGCAGCGGACACAGAGGGCATCGAGGCGGGAGCGGAGCCCGCCGCGCGGGCGACCGCGCTGACGAAGGCGTACGGGACGGGCGAGACACAGGTGGTGGCGCTGGACGCGGTGGACGTGGAGATCGCCCGCGGCCGCTTCACGGCCGTCATGGGGCCCTCCGGGTCCGGCAAGTCCACGCTCATGCACTGCCTGGCGGGGCTGGACTCGGTCACCTCGGGGCAGGTCTGGATCGGCGAGACCGAGATCACCCGTCTGGCGGAACGCGAACTGACCCGGCTCCGCCGCGACCAGGTCGGCTTCGTCTTCCAGGCGTTCAACCTGCTGCCGACGCTCACGGCCGCCGAGAACATCACGCTGCCCATGGACATCGCCGGCCGCAAACCCGACCGCGAGTGGGTGGACCGGGTGATCGACACCCTGGGTCTGCGCGACCGGCTGGGGCACCGTCCCGCACAGTTGTCGGGCGGCCAGCAGCAGCGTGTGGCATGCGCGCGCGCCCTGGCCTCCCGGCCGCAGCTGATCTTCGCCGACGAGCCGACCGGCAACCTGGACTCGCAGGCGGGCGCCGAGGTGCTCGGCTTCCTCCGCGAGGCCGTGGACGCCCTCGGCCAGACCGTGGTGATGGTGACCCACGACCCCACCGCGGCGGCCTGGTCGGACCTGGTGCTCTTCCTGGGCGACGGACGGATCGTCGACGAGATGCACGGGCCCACCGCGGACGGCGTCCTGGAACGGCTCAAGCGGTTCGACGCGCTGCGGAAGCACGGCTAGGCACCGGCCAATGCTCCGGGCGACGCTGCGCAGCTTCCTGGCCCACAAGGGCCGGCTGCTGCTCAGCGCGCTCGCCGTCCTGCTGTCGGTGGCCTTCGTCACCGGCAGCATGATCTTCTCCGACACCGTCAACCGCACCTTCGACCGCCTGTTCGCCTCGACGGCCGCCGATGTGACGGTGGGCCCCCCGGAGGCCTTCAGCGAGGACCAGCAGTTCGCCTCCGGCCAGGTACGCACCCTGCCGGCGTCCCTGCTGGACCGGGTGAAGGCGGTACGGGGCGTCGCCGACGCGCGGATCGACGTCACCGTCCGCAACACCACCGTGGTCGACGCCGAGGACCAGCCGGTCGGCCCGACCACGGGCGCGCCCACCCTGGCCACCAACTGGTCGGGGAACCCGCGCAGTCCCGTCCGGCTGACCAGCGGGCACGCGCCGCACGGCCCCGACGAGGCGCTGATCGACGCCGACACCGCGGCGAAGCGTCACCTGGAGATCGGCGACCGGCTGCGGGTACTGGCGCAGCCGGGCGCGTTCCCGGTCCGGCTCGTGGGCATCGCCACCTTCACCACGACCAATCCCGGCGCCGCCCTGCTGTTCGTCGACACCCCCACCTCGCAGTCGCGCCTGCTGGGCCGGACCGGTGTCGCCACCTCGGTGCAGGCCGACGCCGCGCCCGGGGTCTCCGACGACGTGCTGAAGAAGCGGATCGCCGCCGCGCTCGGTCCGCGCTACACGTACACGACCCAGGCCGAGCAGGCGAAGTCGGCGGTGGAGAGCCTGGCCACCTTCCTGGATGTGATCAAGTACGTGATGCTGGGCTTCGCCGGGGTCGCGGTCCTGGTCGGGGTCTTCCTGATCGTCAACACCTACTCGATGCTGATCGCCCAGCGCACCCGGGAGCTCGGCCTGCTGCGCGCGCTCGGGGCGGACCGCGGGCAGGTGCGGCGGTCGGTGCTGGTGGAGGCGCTGCTGCTCGGGCTGGTGGGCTCCACCCTGGGCCTGCTGTGCGGGGTCGGCACGGCGGCGGGGCTGATCCGGCTGCTCGGGGTGTTCGGGATGAACGTCGACGCCGCCGAGATGGTCATCCGCTGGCGCGTGCCGGTCGCCGCGTACGCCGTCGGCCTGCTGGTGACGCTGGTCGCGGCCTACCTGCCGGCGCGCCGGGCGGCACGGGTCTCCCCCATGGCGGCGCTGTCCGACGCCGAGGTCGCCGGGAGCGCGCGGAGCCTGCGGTCGCGGGCGGTGGGCGGCGCGGTCGCGACACTGGTGGCCGCGGGGGCGCTGAGCGGGGCGGCAGTGGCCGGCAGCACCGGTGACGCCGCGACGTTCCTGGGGGTCGGCATCGGTCTTTCGCTGATCGCGGCGGTGGTCGTGGGGCCGCTGCTGGTACGGCCGGTGATCCGGGTGCTGGGCGGGGCGTTCCCCCACGTGTTCGGGCCGGTGGGGCGGCTGAGCCAGCGCAACGCGCTGCGCAACCCGCGCCGCACCGGCGCGACCGCCGGCGCGCTGATGATCGGGCTGGCCCTGGTCACGGGCATGTCCATCGCCGGCACCTCGATGGCGAGCTCCTTCGACCACGAGATCGACCGTGCCCTGGGCGCGGACTACGTCGTGCAGGGCGACCAGTTCGCGCCCTTCTCCCCGGAGATCACCGACCGCGTGCGGAAGGTGCGCGGGGCCGGGGAGGTGGTGCGGGTGCGGTACGTCTCCGTCCTGATGACCCTGCCCGACCACCGCACGACCGAGCTGACGGGGACCGCGATCGGCCCCGGCGCGGACCGGGCGCTCAACCTGGACTACGCCGCGGGCGACACGGCGCACGCCCTGGCCCGCGACAGCCTCTCGCTCTCCGCGACGTACGCCGCCCACCACGGCCTGCGCGTGGGCAGCCGCATCCCCGTGCGCTTCGTCGACGGCCGCTCCACGACGTTCACCCTGCGCGCGCTGACCACCAGCCAGAGCACCCTGCTCGGCGACGACGCCACCCTCACCATGGGCCTGGCCACCGCCGAGCGGTTCCTCCCCCGCGGCCAGGACGCCGCCCTCTACGTGAACGCCGCCCCCGGCACCGACAAGCCCACGCTGCGGGCGAACCTGGAGCGGGCCCTCAAGCCCTACCCGCAGGTGGAGGTCCGTGACCAGGCCGACTACAAGAAGCTGGTGCGCACCCAGATCTCCGTGCTGCTGAACCTGGTGTACGCCCTGCTCGGGCTGGCGATCATCATCGCCGTGCTGGGGGTCGTCAACACCCTCGCCCTGTCGGTGATCGAGCGCACCCGGGAGATCGGGCTGCTCAGGGCGATCGGGCTGTCGCGGCTGCAACTGCGCCGGATGATCCGGCTGGAGTCCGTGGTGATCGCGGTCTTCGGCGCGGTGCTGGGGCTCGCCCTGGGGCTGGTCTGGGGTCTGGTCACGCACGAGGTGCTGGCGCTGGAGGGCATGCGGGCGTTCACCGTCCCGTGGACCACGGTGGTTGCGGTCATGGCCGGTTCCGTGGTGGTCGGCCTGGTCGCGGCGTTGCTGCCGGCCCTGCGCGCCTCCAGGATGAACGTCCTCGCCGCGATCGCCCACGAGTGAGCGGCCCGGGGGCGGGGAAGGTCGTCGACAGGCGGACGGGTGCGGACGAGGGGGCGGTCATGGCGCGACGGTTCCGGTTCGGTGTGAATCTGCTCGAGCCCGCGCAGGGCGACGCGTGGGAGCGCAAGTGCCGCCGGGTGGAGGCGCTCGGCTACGACGTCCTCCAGGTGCCGGACCACCTGGACTGGCCCGCGCCGTTCCCCTCGCTGGTCGCGGCGGCGAACGCCACGCGGCGTCCACGGCTGGGGACCTTCGTGCTCAACGCCGCGTTCTGGAACCCGGTCCTGCTCGCCCGCGAGGTCGCCACCACCGCCCGGCTCACCGGCGGCCGCCTGGAGCTGGGCCTCGGCGCGGGTTACGTGCGCGCCGAGTTCGAACGCGCGGGCCTGGCCTACGGCACCGCCCGCGACCGGGCCGACCACCTGGAACGCACCGTCGAGGCGCTGACCGGGCTGCTCGCGGGGCCGCACGGAACGGATGGAACGGGAACGGGCGGAACGGACGGCGCCGGTGCGCCGCCGACCGCGCTGCTCCTGGGCGGGAACGGCCCGCGCATGCTGCGCCTGGCGGCACGGCACGCGGCCGTCGTCGCCTTCACCGGCGCCGAGGCCGACCCGGCCAAGGACGACGGCTCGCTGCGGCTGCTGTCCGCCGCGACCGTGGAGGAGCGGGTCGCCACCGCGCGCGGCTTCGCCACGTCGTACGGCACCGACCCGGAGTTCAACGTCCTCGTCCAGCGGGTCGTGATCACCGAGGACCGCGGGGCGGCGGCCGGGGAGTTCGCCCCGCACGCGCCGCACCTGGACGAGAAGGAGCTGCTCGACCTGCCGACGCTGCTCGTCGGCACGGTCGCGGAGATCGCGGGGCAGCTGCGGCGGGCCCGCGAGCGCTTCGGCTTCAGCTACGTCACGGTGCTGGAACCCTCCATGGAGGCGTTCGCCCCGGTGATCGAGGAACTGCGCCGCGACGAGCCGGGCGAAGGGCACGGGTAAGAGCGGGGAAGTAATACGCTCGCCGCCCGGGCCGGCAGCTGGTTGGCTGACCCTCATGGACGATCTCGGGATACGCAGCGCGGTACCGGCCGACGCCGAACAGGTGCTGGACTTCTGGAGGACGGCCGCCGAGGGCACCAGCGTCAGCGACGACCCGGAGGGTGTGGCGCGCCTGATCGCACGCGACCCCGAGGCCCTGCTGCTCGCCGAGGACGGCGGCGTGCTCGTCGGCACGGTCATCGCGGGCTTCGACGGCTGGCGCTGCCATCTGTACCGGCTGGCCGTCCACCCCGAGCGGCGGCGGCAGGGCATCGCCCGGGCCCTGCTGGCGGCCGCCGAGGAGCGCTTCACCGCGCTGGGCGGCCGGCGCGGCGACGCCATGGTGCTCGAGCGCAACGAGCGCGCCCACCACGCCTGGCGCTCGGCGGGCTACGCGCCCGAGCACCACTGGCGCCGCTGGACCAAGCCCTTCCAGCGCACCCGGTAGCGCGCCGAGCGGGTCGGGGCGGACCCCCTGGCCGCTTTCCCGGGCTGTCCGTTGCGCCCGCGCTTCCTACGATGGGCGTATGGACGACCCTGCGAGTCCGTCACGTCTCCGGTCCCGTCGCCCACGCCTGCAGCGCGCGGTCCACCCCGGCCTGACCGATCATGGGACCGAGGTGTCCCGATGACCGAAGTGCTGCTCCTGGCCGTCGCCCTGCTGCTGACCCTGGCCTGCGCCGTCTTCGTCGCCGCGGAGTTCTCCCTGACCACGGTCGAGCGCACCGACCTGGAACGGGCCGAGAAGGCGGGCGAGCGCGGTGCCTCCGCGGCCCTGCGGGCCGTGCGCAGCCTGACGGTGCAGCTGTCGGGCGCCCAGCTCGGCATCACCGTCACCGGCCTGGTGATCGGCATGCTGGCGCAGGCCTCCATCGCCGAGCTGCTGGCAGGCCCGCTGCGCGCCCTGGGGATGTCTGCCGGCGGGGCCGCGTCACTGGGCCTGGTGCTCGGCACCGGCATCTCCACGGTGGTGCTCATGGTGGTGGGCGAGCTCGTCCCCAAGAACTGGGCGATCTCCCGGCCGCTGCCGGTGGCCAAGGCTGTCGCCCCGCCCCAGACCGTCTTCACCGCCGCCTTCGGCCCGCTGATCCGCCACCTGAACAACACCGCCAACCGTGTGCTGCACCGCCTGGGCATGGAACCCACCGAGGAGCTCGCCTCGGCCCGCAGCCCCGAGGAGCTGGTGGCCCTCGCCCGGCACTCCGCCCGGGCGGGCGCGCTGGAGGCCGACACCGCCGAGCTGTTCGTACGGACGCTGAGCCTGGCCGGGCTGACGGCCGAGAACGTGATGACCCCCCGCGTCCAGGTCGTCGCCCTGGAGGAGGGCGCCACCTGCCAGGACGTCGCCGACATCACCCGCGCCACGGGGCTGTCCCGCTTCCCCGTGCACCGGGGCGGCCTGGACAACGTCATCGGCATCGTCCACATCAAGGACGTCCTGGCCGTGCCCTACGAACGCCGTGAGGGCCACCCGATCACCCCGCTGCTGCGGGAGCCGGTGCCGGTCCCCGAGACGCTCAGCGTGGACCGGCTGCTGGACCGGCTCTCCGGCTCGATGAGCATGGCCGTCGTCATCGACGAGTACGGCGGCACCGCGGGCGTCGTCACCCTGGAGGACATCGTGGAGGAGGTCGTCGGCGAGGTCCGTGACGAGCACGACCCGCAGGAGACCCCCGACCTGGCCTTCATCCACCAGGACCGCACCGGCCGCCGCGTCTACGACGCCGACGGCGCCGTACGGACCGACCGGCTCGCGCACATCGGCCTGCGGGTCGGGAACGGCCCCTACGAGACACTGGCCGGTCTGGTCGCCGAGCGGCTCGGGCGGATCCCCGCCACCGGCGACACCGTCGAGGTGAACGGCTGGATGGTCGAGGTGACCGACGACTCGCACCACCGCGCGGCGCACGTACGGCTGATCTCGCCGGCGCCGCGCGCGCAGAACGGGCTCGCCCCGCAGGACGCGGACGACGGGACGGCGGGTGCGCGATGATCTTCCTCCAGTTGTTCATCGGCGCGCTGACCCTGGTCGTGAACGCCTTCTTCGTCGGCGCCGAGTTCGCGATGATCTCCGTCCGGCGCAGCCAGATCGAGCCCCGCGCGGAGGCCGGGGAACGCGGGGCGCGCCACGTCCTGTGGGGACTGCAGCACCTGTCGCCGCTGATGGCCGCCGCCCAGCTGGGCATCACGCTGTGCACCCTGGTGCTGGGCATCGTCGCGGAACCGGCCATCGAGCACCTGCTCGCGCCGCTCTTCCACCTGCTGCACGTACCGCAGGGCGCCATCCACGCCCTGTCGTTCGCGATCGCCCTGACCCTGGCCACGTACGCGCACATGCTGCTCGGCGAGATGGTGCCGAAGAACATCGCGCTCGCCGCCCCGGAGCGGACCGCCCTCGTCCTCGGTCCCCCGCTGGTCACCCTGGCGCGGGCGCTGCGCCCGGTGATCTTCACGGTCAACGCCTTCGCGAACGGGCTGCTGAAGCTGCTGCGGGTCGAGCCGAAGGACGAGGTCGCGGCGGTGTTCTCGGATGACGAGCTGGCCCGGATGGTGACCGACGCCGGCCAGGCCGGGCTGCTGGACGAGCGTGCCGCGATCCGCCTGCAGGACGCCCTCGAACTGGGCCGCCGCCCGGTCCGCGCGGTCGTCGTCCCGTGGGAGCGCGTGGTGTCCGCGCGCTTCGGGATGACCCCGGCGGGGCTGGAGCGGCTGGCCGCGCGGTCCGGCTTCTCGCGCTTCCCCGTGACCGACGACGCCTGCCGCATCCTGGGCTACCTCCACGTGAAGGACGCCCTGGCCCTCGGCCCCAGCCGCCACGACCAGCCCTTCCCGCGGGGCGCCCTGCGCCGGATCACCCGGGTCGTCGCGGCCACCCCGCTGGACGACGTCCTGGCGGCGATGCGGGCCAGCGGCGCGCACCTGGCCGCGGTCGTCGACGACCAGGGCCGCGGCATCGGCCTGGTCACCATGGAGGACGTGCTGAAGGAGCTCGTGGGCCACGCACCGGCCGCCTGAAGCGACGGTCCGCGGGCCCGGTAGGATCACGCGCGCCATGCAGATGAACGCCACCCACACCAGCTTCGTCGCGCTCGGCGACTCCTTCACCGAAGGCATGTCCGACGCGCTCCCCGACGGCTCCTACCGGGGCTGGGCAGACCTCCTCGCCGGGCGCCTGTCCGCCCACGCGCCGGGTTTCCGCTACGCCAACCTGGCGGTACGCGGGAAACTCATCCAGCAGATCGTGGACGAGCAGGTGGAGACCGCCGCCTCGATGGAGGCCGACCTGGTGACCCTGGTGGGCGGGCTCAACGATGTGCTGCGCCCCAAATGCGACGTGGCGAGGGTGTGCGCGCTGCTGGAGGAGGCCGTCGAGCGGCTGACGCCGAACTGCCGGCAGCTGGTGCTGATGCGCAGCCCGGCCCGCCGGGGCCCGGTCGCGACGCGGTTCCTGCCCCGCATGGAGCAGCTGTTCGGCTTCGTCGACGACCTCGCCGCCCGGCACGGCGCGCTCGTCGTGGACCTGTACGGCGCCGATGTGCTGGGCGACCCGCGGCTGTGGGCGGACGACCGGCTGCACCTGGACGGCGAGGGCCACCGCCGCGTCACCGAGGCGGTCTGGCAGACCCTCGGGCACACCCCGCAGTTCGACTGGACCGAGGCACTGCCCACGTACGTGCCCCTGTCGTGGCCCGCCCGCCGCACCGCCGACCTGCGCTTCACGCGCCGGCACCTCGTCCCGTGGATCGGCCGCCGCCTGACCGGCCGCTCCTCCGGCGACGGCCTGCCGCCCAAGCGCGCCGAACTGGTGCCGTTCGAGCTCTGAGCCACCGTCCGGCGGCGCCGGACGACGGCCTGACCCACGGCCCGCCGCTCTGCGTCCGCGCGCCGGGCCCTCGGGAAGCCGGACGTCAGCGGCGCCGGGACCGTCCGGGGCGGGCATTGCCGCCGGGGAGCCGGGCGGTCTGCAGGTCGCGCGGGCCCTGGGCCTTCCGCCAGGCGTATCGGGCCGCGGACCCGGCGCCGATGGCGACGAGGCACGAGAGGGCGATGTCCAAGGGGTGCTTCGCCACGAAGATGCCGGTGGCGCCGGCCAGGGTGATGACGCCGGACACGACGGCCGGCACCGTCCAGAGCATGGTTCTCACGGCGGAAGGATAGAGCCGGACGACCTCCGCCGTCGGACTTCCGGGTGGCCCTCGGTGGTCGGCTCGGCGACGGATGGGCCCACGGCGCTACGCGCATAGACCGGTGTGGGGCGCTGACCTGCGCCGACGCGCAGTAGAATCTCGCTACGTGACTTCCAAGCCCCGCATCCCCAACGTCCTGGCCGGCCGCTACGCCTCCGCGGAGCTCGCCACCCTGTGGTCCCCCGAGCAGAAGGTGGTGCTGGAGCGCCGTCTGTGGCTGGCCGTGCTGCGGGCCCAGAAGGACCTGGGGATCGAGGTGCCGGAGCAGGCCCTCGCGGACTACGAGCGGGTGCTGGAGCAGGTCGACCTGGCGTCGATCGCCGAGCGGGAGAAGGTCACCCGGCACGACGTCAAGGCGCGCATCGAGGAGTTCAACGCCCTCGCCGGGCACGAGCACGTCCACAAGGGCATGACCTCGCGCGACCTCACCGAGAACGTCGAGCAGCTGCAGATCCGGCTCTCCCTGGAGCACGTGCGCGACCGCACCGTCGCCGTGCTGACCCGGCTCGGCAGGCTCGCCGCCGAGTACGCGGAGCTGGTCATGGCGGGCCGTTCGCACAACGTGGCCGCCCAGACCACCACCCTCGGCAAGCGCTTCGCGACCACGGCCGACGAGCTGCTGGTGGCCTTCGCGCGGGTCGAGGACCTGCTGGGCCGCTACCCGCTGCGCGGCATCAAGGGCCCGGTCGGCACCGCGCAGGACATGCTCGACCTGCTCGGCGGCGACACCGCCAAGCTCGCCGAGCTGGAGCGGCGGATCGCCTCGCACCTCGGCTTCTCCGAGGTCTTCACCTCCGTCGGCCAGGTCTACCCGCGCTCGCTGGACTACGACGCCGTCACCGCTCTGGTGCAGCTGGCCGCCGCGCCGTCCTCGCTCGCCAAGACGATCCGCCTGATGGCCGGCCACGAGCTGGTCACCGAGGGCTTCAAGCCCGGCCAGGTCGGCTCCTCGGCCATGCCGCACAAGATGAACACCCGCTCCTGCGAGCGCGTCAACGGCCTGGCGGTCATCCTGCGCGGCTACGCGTCGATGGTGGGCGAGCTGGCCGGCGACCAGTGGAACGAGGGCGACGTCTCCTGCTCCGTGGTACGCCGGGTGGCCCTGCCGGACGCGTTCTTCGCCTTCGACGGCCTGCTGGAGACCTTCCTGACGGTGCTGGACGAGTTCGGCGCCTTCCCGGCCGTCATCGCCCGCGAGCTCGACCGCTACCTGCCGTTCCTCGCCACGACGAAGGTGCTCATGGGCGCGGTGCGGGCCGGCGTCGGCCGCGAGCTGGCGCACGAGGTCATCAAGGAGCACGCGGTCGCCTCCGCGCTGGCCATGCGCGAGAAGGGCGTGGAGCGCAACGAGCTGCTGGACCGGCTCGCCGAGGACGAGCGCATCCCGCTGGACCGCGCCCAATTGGACGCGCTCATGGCCGACCGCCTCTCCTTCACGGGTGCGGCCGCGGACCAGGTCGCGGAGGTCGTACGCCGGGTCGGCGAGGTCGCCGAGCGCCACCCGCAGGCCGCCGCCTACACCCCCGGGGCCATCCTCTGACCACGGTCAGGCGCACCCGCCCCACCCAGGACGAGCTGGAGGCCGCCCGCGACCGCGTCATCCCCGACGTGATCGCCGGCGGCCTGCGGGTGCTCTTCTGCGGCATCAACCCCGGGCTGATGTCGGCCGCCACCGGTCACCACTTCGCCCGCCCCGGCAACCGCTTCTGGCCCGTGCTGCACGCCTGCGGCTTCACCCCGCGCCGGCTCGACCCCGCGGAGCAGGGCGAACTCCCGGCGTACGGGCTGGGGATCACCAACGTCGTCGCGCGCGCCTCCGCCCGGGCCGACGAACTGACCCGTGACGAACTGCTGGAGGGCGGGCGGCTGCTGACGGAGCGGGTCCTGCGGTACGAGCCGCGCTGGCTCGCCGTCGTGGGCGTCACCGCCTACCGCGTCGCCTTCGCCGAGCCCCGCGCCCGCATCGGCCCCCAGGAACGCACGATCGGCGGCACCCGGATCTGGGCCCTGCCCAACCCCAGCGGCCTGAACGCCGGTTGGTCGACCCAGGCCATGACGGAGGAATACGGCCGCCTCCGCGACGCGTCGCAGGAATGATCCTCGCGCCGGCGAACTCCCGATAGCGCCGAGGGCCGGGTGCGGCCGGCGTCCGCGGCTGCCGGCGGTCCTCGACGGCTCCTGGGTGCCCGGCCGGATCCGCACGGCCCGCCGGGGACCCGAAGGTCCCCGGCGAGCCCGCCCGTCGCGTACGCCTCGTCCCGGCCGCGGGCCTCACGAGCCATGACCGCCCGCCCGGCCCCGGACGCCGCTCACGAGGTGACCCCGGGCACCAGGGGGCCGGGGCGTGGGGCGAGCAGCCGGGTCAGGAGGGGGAGGGCGGCGGCGGTCGTGGGGGCCTGGGCGGCGGGCAGGTGGGCGACGTCGGGCGGCAGCGGCATGCCGCCCCGGGGGACGGCGAGGACGCGCATGCCGGCCGCGGTCGCCGAGCGGATGCCGTTCGGGGAGTCCTCGACGGCCAGGCAGCCGGACGGCGGCACGCCGATCTCGGCCGCCGCGCGCAGGTAGGGGTCGGGCGCGGGTTTGCCCCGGGCCACGTCCTCCCCGCACACGACGGCGCTGAGCCGTCCCGTCAGGCCCAGCCCGTCGAGGACCGCCAGGACGAAGCGGCGCGGGCTGGCCGTGGCCAGGCCTACGGGGCCGTGCCGTCCGGCTTCGAGGACCAGGTCCACCGCGCCGGGCAGCGCCCGGACCCGGCCCGCGGCCACCTCGCCGGTCGCCGCGGTGGTGCAGGCCTGGACCACCTCGACGGGGCTCGCCGTGCCACCGCACAGTCCGGCGACGTACGCCGCCCAGCCGCCGTTGCCGTGCAGGGCGGAGGTGTCCTGCGCCCGCCAGCGGTGACCGTGGCGGGCGGCGAAGGCGGCGCAGACACGGACCCACGCGTCCGCGCTGTCGACCAGCGTGTCGTCCAGGTCGAAGATCGTCGCACGGCTCATCCGGTCACACCGTCGCGGGGTCCGCGAGGCGCGGTCCGTTCGACAACTGCTCGATCGAGATGAGCGCCAGGCCGTGCCGGTCGGCGAAGGCCCGGAGCCGGTCGAAGCGGGCGACCGAACCGTCGTCCTCGCAGACCTCGCTGATCACTCCGACCGGCGGCAACCCGGCCAGGCGCAGCAGGTCGACGGTGGCCTCGGTGTGCCCGCGCCGCTCGGCGATCCCCCCGGAGCGGGCGCGCAGCGGGAAGACGTGCCCGGGGCGGTGCAGCTCGTCGGGCCGGGTCGTCCGGCCGGCCAGCGTCCGTACCGTCCGTGCCCGGTCCGCGGCGGAGATCCCGGAGCCGACGCCGACCGCGTCCACGGAGACGGTGTACGCCGCCGTGTCGAGGCCGGGGCCGGGCTGGACCATCAGCGGCAGTTCCAGGCGGTCGGCGATCTCCGGCGCCAAGGGCGCGCAGATCAGGCCGCTGGTCCAGCGGACGAAGAACCCCAAGGTCTCCGCGGTGGCGAACTCGGCCGCCATGACCAGGTCGCCCTCGTTCTCGCGGTCCTCGTCGTCGACCACGATGACGGGCCGTCCGGCCCGCAGGTCGCCGACGGCGGTCGCCACCGTGTCCAGGCCCGCAGCCGAGCGCGGCGCCGATGCTGACGTCACAGATCCAACCTCTCCTCGCAGTAACGCTTCCTGCGGGATGCATCGGTGACCGAACGGGGGAGCTTGAGAAGCCCGTACGCCGAACGGGCTTTCCCCGCTCAACAGCGCGGGATCGGCTTGCTGTATCCCGTCGTGCCGGGCGTGGCGACGTAGTGGTCGGAGACGTAGCGGCCGTTGTCGAGGCGGTTCCAGATCCTGGTGGCGCCGACCTTGGAGCCGGACTTCTGGCAGACGACCCAGGCCAGGGCGCCGTTCGGGGAGGTGCCCTTGGCGGCGTAGGAGGTGCCGGGGCCACTGCGTTCGGTGAGGCCGCCGGGCGCGGTGACCTGGTAGGGCAGGACGCAGCGGGGCAGGGGGCCGCTGTAGCCCGTGGCCGAGGGGGTGCTGACGTAGTGGTCGCTGACGTAGGTGCCGTCGGTGAGCTTGTCCCACACGGAGGTGGTGCCCACCTTCAGGCCCGGGGCCTGGCAGACGACGCGCAGGGCGGAGCCGGGGGCACGGGTGGTGACGACGGGATAGGTCGTCGAGGGGCCGCTGCGGGCCTTGAGGGCGGTGGAGCTCGTCACCGTGTAGCCGAGGGCGACGGTGGCGACGGGCGCGTCGAGCCGGTCGTTGTCGATGTTCACGGTGACGCCGCCGTAGGTCTCGTCGTGGCTGCCGCGGTACTGCTTCACGCGCTGGTGGACGGGCCACTTGGCGTCGGGGACGCCGGTCCAGCCCTTGAGGGTGTCGGCGCCGTCGTAGCGGGCGATCCACAGGGCGTCGGGGCGGGCGTAGGAGGCCGAGGTGTAGACGTCGGCGAGCTGCTTGGCGCCGAGGTTGAGGTTCATGTACACGCCGGAGACGTAGCCCAGCCGGTGCAGTTCCTTCGTCCATGCCGACAGGTAGCTGAGGACGCCGGTGCGGCAGGCGGCGTCGTTCTGGGCGTAGTTCTCGATGTCGTTGTAGAGGGCGCTGCCGGGCTGCATGCCGAGGGCCTTGGCCGCGGCGACGGCCTCGCCGGCCGCCCTGGTGCCCTGGGTCCGCGCGGAGCCGGCGGTGGTGCTGATCTTGGCGTCGCCGGGCCGGGCGCCGCAGGGCGGCTGCAGGCCCTTGTGTATGGGCAGCAGGCGCCACTTGAGCCGGGCGACGGAGGTCACCCAGGAAGCGGTGAGCTGCGGCTGGGCGCAGGTGCGGTTGACGCCCGATATGTACACGCCGAGCGCGCGGTACGGGGAGGCGTTCCACGCCTGGATCGTGGTGAGCGGCGGCGCGGTGCACGTGTCGAAGGCGAGCCCGGAGTGGCGGGTGGCGCTCGCCCCCGCGGGGTAGCCGGCCGGGGTGGCGGGCTCGGCGGAGGCCGCGGGGGCGAGGACGAGGGCGGTGGCGCCGCCCAGGAGCAGGGTGGAGGCGGCGGCGAGGAGTCTTCGCGCGGCGCGGTGGAGGAGGTGCGGGTTCGGCATGACGGGCCCCCCGGGTACGGCACGGCGCCATGGCGCCGGAATCACTGGATCAGCCGTCCGCGCCGTGTGTGCCGGGCCCCGGTGCGGGAGTCGTCGCACATGACGACACATCAGGCCGTTGCGGACAAAGGGTAGTGGGCGTGCGGCTACCGCGTCGAGGAGTGCGACGCGGTCACGGTACGGCCGCGGCGTCGCCGACGGCGGCGACGAGCTGGAAGGGCAGCTCCGGGTCCGCCTGGCCGACGCACACCCCTATCCAGCGGTCCCCGACGCGCCAGGCCCATGCCTCGGAGGCGTAGCCGCACAGCGTGTCCAGCGGCGGCGGAACCGGCTCACCGTGGAAGGAGCGTTCGAGGTGGGCGGCGAGGTCGACCGTCTCCGGCACGCCCCAGCGCTCCGTGAACACCTCCACCAGGGCCTGGCACTCGGCCTCCATGTCGTCCTCGACCTGCCCTCTGTACCCGGGGTCACCGTCCGCGTCCCAGAAGTCCGCACTGATCCTGAGGTCCGTTATGTGGTGGCCGGGACCGCTGTCGACCGCGCCGCAACGCTCGCGCCGCGCCGGGAAGGGGCGGGCGCGCAGCGCGTCGACGATGGCCACGTGGCCGGGCAGGTCCATGGCTCCAGTAAACCCCGCGCCTGTGACACTTGACATCGAGTCAGTAACCCTGTGCCGGAGCTACTCGCCGCGGGCCGCCGGGACGGGTACGATCCGGCCAACACGCGCGCAAGCTGGGAGGACGTACGTTGGGGCGGCTCACCGGCGGGGACCCGTCCCTGCTCCGGCGGATCAATTCCGCGGTGGTGCTCCATGCGCTGCGCGGCGAGCCCGCCGTGAGCCTGACCGAACTGGTGCAGACGACGGGGCTGTCACGGCCGACCGTCGAGGGCGTGATCGAGGGCCTGACGGAGTCGGGCCTGGTGGTGGAGGCGCCGCAGGAGCCCGGTGACGCGCGCAAGCAGGGCCGTCCCGCGCGCAGGTTCCGCTTCCACGCGGAAGCGGGGCACCTGCTGGGCGTGGAGATCGGGGCCCGGGAGATCCGGACGCTGCTGTCGGACCTCAGCGGCCGCGTCCTGGGGTCGCTGGCGCACGACGTCGCCGACACGTTGCCCGCCGATGAGCGCCTGGAGCGGGTCCGCGGCACCGTCGCCGAGCTGCTGCGCAAGGCCGGCGTGGCCCGCAGCACCCTGTGGGCGGTCGGCGTGGGCAGCCCGGGGATCGTGGAGACCGACGGCGCGGTCCGGCTGAGCACGGCGCTGCCCGGCTGGACGGGCCTGCCGCTGGGCGAGCGGCTGCGCCGGTCGTTCCGCTGCCCCGTCCTGGTGGAGAACGACGCGAACGCCGCCGCCGTCGCCGAGCACTGGAAGGGCGCGGCGGTCGGCACCGACGACGTGGTGTTCGTGCTGGCGGGGCTGAGCCCCGGAGCCGGGTCGCTGATCGGGGGCCGGCTGCACCGCGGCTTCGGCGGTGCGGCGGGCGAGATCGGGGCGCTGCACCTGCTGGGCCGGGAGGCCCGGCCGGAACGGCTGCTGTCCACGACGGGGACACCGCTGCACCCGCTGGACGAGTCCGCGGTGGCCGAGGTGTTCGCGCTCGCGAGGTCGGGCGACGTCCAGGCGCGGGAGGCCTTCGACCGGTTCCTGCAGCGCCTGGTGCACGACGTGGCGGCGCTGGTGCAGGCGATAGACCCGGAACTGGTGGTGATCGGCGGCTGGGCGGCCGGACTCGACGGCGTACTGGAGCCGCTGCGCACGGAGTTGGCGCGCTACTGCCTGCGGCCGCCGGAGGTGGCGCTGTCGGCGCTGGGGCACGAGGCGGTGGCCACGGGGGCACTGCGGCTCGCGCTGGACCACGTCGAGGAGCAGCTGTTCGCGGTGGCCAGGACCTCGCTGCTCGGCCGCTGAACGCGCGGCGCGCGCCGGGCCGCACCGCCCGACCTCACCACCACCGGCCGGCCCCACCTCCGACCACGTGAACCACCGGCCAGGGCAATACGGGCGAAATTCCGCGGCTCACCGGCCTGCCTGCTTGGCCCCTTTGTCCGACCAGCCGACGATCCGTCGCATCGGCGAGCGTGCCGCGCCGGCGGGCGCGGCCGGCGAAAGGGCGTCCCTCGTGCGGCGAGCAGTGGTCCTGGCAGTGTCCTTGGTGCTGGCGGCCGGCGCGGCGACCGCCCCGGCCGCCGGGCACTCCCCGGATCCCCTGGTCGCCGAGCGGCTGCGGATGGCGGGGGCCACGGTCGCGGCCCGGGCGGCCGGGGCCACCGGGATCGTCTTCGGGGCGTGCCCGGCGGACAGCGGGCTCAAGGCGCCCGTGCAGTGCGGCACCGTCCGGGTGCCCGTGGACTACGCGGAGCCGGGCGGCGCGACGATCGGCCTGCTGGTGAGCCGCTTGCGCGCGGCGGGCCCCGCCTCGGTGCGGCAGGGTGCCCTGGTGTTCAACCCGGGCGGCCCCGGGTCGTCGGGGCTGTGGTTCCCCGCGGTGGGCCGGCCCGGCGTGGGCGCGGTCACCCGCAAGGTCTGGGAGACCGCGGCCAGGACGTACGACCTGGTGGGCTTCGACCCCCGCGGGGTCGGCCACTCCGCGCCGCTGTCCTGCCAGGACCCGGCCGGCTACCAGCGCTCCCCCGGCCCCGATCCGCGGGTGCCCACCGCCGCGGTGAAGGCCGCCGAGCGCACGGAGGCCCGGCGCACGGCCGAGAACTGCGGTGCGCGGGGCGGCGCGCTGCTGCGGAACATGCGCACCGCGGACCTGGCACGGGACCTCGACGTCATCCGCGCCGCCCTGGGCGAGCCGCGCCTCAACTACTACGGCGTCTCCTACGGGACGTATCTGGGCGCGGTGTACGCCACCCTCTTCCCCTCGCACGTGCGCCGCATGGTCGTGGACAGCGTCGTCAACCCCGACCCGCGCGGTGTCTGGTACGGCGCCAACCTCGCGCAGGACGTGGCCTTCGAGCGCCGCTGGGCGGACTGGCGCGCCTGGGCCGCCGGGCACGACCGCGTGTACGGCCTCGGCGCGACACCCGGGCGCGTGCAGGCGGGCTTCGACCGGGCGATGCGGATGCTCGGCAAGCGCCCGGCCGGCAAGGTGGGCGCGGGCGAACTGCACTCGGCGGCGGTGCAGGCCGCCTACTACGACCAGCGCTGGGCCTCCTTCGCCCATCTGCTCTCGCGCTACCTGCGCGGCGACGACGACCCGCTCGTCACCGCGGCCGCCCCGGACCCCGGGCAGGCCAAGGACGAGGAGAACAGCGAGGCGGTCTACCTCGCGGTGGAGTGCTCGGACGGGGCGTGGCCGCGCGACTGGAGCGTGTGGGACCGCGACAACTCACGGATCGCGCGCCAGCGTCCCTTCGAGACCTGGGCGAACGCCTGGCTGAACCTGCCCTGCGCCTCGTGGCCGGTCCAGGGCGGGCGGGCGGTGGACGTCGGGGCGCGCCCCGGGTCGGGGCTGCCGCCGGTGCTGATCGTCCAGTCGGAGCGGGACGCGGCCACTCCGTACGAGGGCGCGGTCGAGCTGCACCGCAGGCTGCCGGGCTCCCGGATGATCACCGAGGAGGGGCGGGGCTCCCACGGCCTGATCAGCTTCTGGAACGAGTGCGTCACCGCGCGCGTCGACCGCTACCTGGTCTCCGGCGCCACCGGGGACCGGGACGTCCGCTGCTCCGGGCACCCGCTGCCCGTACCCTCCGGCCGTGATGGCGCCGAGGACGCCAACACGGGCCGCTTCTACTGACCGGGCGGGACGGACGGCGGAGCCGGGTTCACGACGCGGCGGCGTGCCGCTCCTGGCCGTGGTGGGTGATCTCCATCGCGCCGCTGTCGCCGAAGGTCAGCCGGCAGGTGTCGGCGCGGTAGGTGGCGACGGCGACGGCCGCGACGCGCCCCCCGCTGAAGTAACGGGTGGTGACGACCAGCACGGGGGCGCCGGGCAGCCGGTCGAGCTGCTTGGCGTCCTCGGCTCGGGCCGAGCCCAGCTCCACGGCCCGGTCGTCGCCGTCGAGCCCGAGGCCGTGCAACTCCCGCAGGACGGCGGGGGCGTGGCCGGCCGGCGTCAGGTCGCCGGCGAGGCCGGGGACGGAGGCCCGGGGGACGTAGAGCAGTTCGGTGGCGACGGACTGGCCGCCCATCGCGCGGACCCGTCGGACGGTGTGCACCGCCTCGTCGGCGTCGGTGCCGAGCACGACGGCGACCGCTGCGGGGGCGACGGCCTCGACGCACCCCACGGTCCGCCACGCGTCACCCGCGGCGCCGGGCCAGCTGCCGCTCGACGGGCCGACCGAGACGCCCACGCGCGGCGGGGCGACCGTGGTGCCGACACCGCGGCGGCGCTGCAGGCGGCCCTCCAGCTCCAACTGCTCCAGGGCCTGGCGCAGGGTCGCCCGGGCGACACCGAAACGGGCGGCGAGCTCACGCTCGTTGGGCAGGATCTCACCGACCGCGAACTCGGAGTCGAGGGCGTCGATGAGGACGGTCTTGAGGTGCCAGTACTTGGGCTCCGGCACGTTCTCGAGCTGCGTGGTCCCCACCCTGTCCTCCGCAATCGGCCTGACGCCGTCCGGGGTTTGTTCAGCCTTGTTTCCGAACGGCTCTTTATTAAAGGTTCTTGCACTACTAGGCGACGATAGAGCTGCCCTCCGACTTGGTCAAGACCAATGCTCAGGGGCCCGGCCGCGTCCGGCGGGCACGGCCGGGCGCTGTTCACGAGGTGTTCGCGCCCGCCACGGGCCCGTCATGGGGCGTTCGCGCGCTGGTAGCGTTCGTGATCACGTCGAATGAGGGAGCTGGCATGGGTCCGGTCACGGTGGTCACCGGAGGCGGCCGCGGCATCGGCGCGGCGGTCGCCCTGCGGCTGGCCCGCGAGGGGCACGCCGTCGGCATCGGTTACGAGAAGGACGCCGGCGCCGCCGAGGACGTCGCCCGCAAGGTCCGCGACGCGGGCGCCCGCTGCGTCGTGGTGCGCGTCGACACCAGCGACGCCGGACAGGTGGACACGCTCTTCGACACCGTGGGCGAACAGCTCGGCGCGGTGACCGGCCTGGTCAACAACGCGGGCGTCACCGGGCCGCTGGGCCGGTTCACCGAGACCCCGGTCGAGGTCATGCGCCGGGTGATCGACGTCAACGTGATGGGCGCGATCATGTGCGCCCGCCGCGCGGCGCTGGGGATGTCCACCCGGTACGGCGGCCAGGGCGGCGCGATCGTCAACGTCTCCTCCGGTGCCGCGACGCTCGGCGGCCCCGGGGAGTACGTGCACTACGCCGCCAGCAAGGCGGCGGTCGACGCGCTGACCGTGGGCCTCGCCAAGGAGCTCGCCCCGGACGGCGTGCGCGTCAACTCCGTGCAGCCCGGCATGATCGTGACCGACATCCACGCCGCGATGGGCGACCCCGAGCGGCCCTGGCGCAATCCGGACCGCGTGCCCATGCGGCGGCCCGGTGAGCCGGACGAGGTCGCCGGCGCGGTGGCGTGGCTGATGTCGCCGGACGCCTCGTACACCACGGGCGCGGTGCTGCGCGTCGCCGGCGGCCTGTAAGCGGGCGACGCCGCCCGCTACTCCCGGCCGGCCGCCTCCCCGGTCTCGGCGGCCCCGCCGTCGTCCTCGGCGTCGATCGTGCGCAGCACGTCGGTGGCGAGAGCGGCGACCTGCGGGATCAGCTCCGGGGTGGCGAGGGCGAGGTGGCACAGCGACCAGGCCAGGGTGACGACCCGGGTCCGCCTCGCCTCCAGGGCGTCCAGCAGGCGGCGGCCGACGAGTTCGGCCGCGTCCTTGCGCACGGCGGGGTCGGTCCAGGCGGTCGCGACGATCGCGAGCGCGGCCGCCTCGCACACCCAGTCCTCGGCGTTGTCCAGCACGTCCACGAGGAGCGCACGGCGCCGGGAGACGGCCCAGGGCTCGTCGCTGCGGTGGTGCGCCAGGCCCAGGCACGCCCACACCTGCACGCACCGTATCCACAGGTCGGGGGCCTGGGCGGCGAGTGCGCGGCCCAGCTCGTCCTCGCGCGGGGCCGGCGGATGGACGAGCACGCCGAGCAGGTCCTCGGGGTCGAGCCCGGAGAGCGCCACCGCGTCGTCGTAGGCGGCGACCAGGTGCGGCCAGCCGTGCCAGGCCAGGCGGCGCACCGCTTCTGCCGCCTCCGGGGAGGGCGGACGGACGGCGGGCCGCGCGGTCGTGCCCTCGTAGGCCCAGAGCGCGACCTCTACGGGGCGCGGGGCGGTCCGCAGGTCCGGCTCGGGCACGGACTGGATCTCGGTGACCGCGTTCGGGTAGGCGGCGCGCAGCGCGAGCAGCGCGCTCGGCGGTTCCAGGGCGGAGACGGTGAGCGTCAGTCCGGCGTCCGCGGGCACGGACTGCCCGAGCGCCTGGTGCAGCAGGCTGACCACGGCCTCGTTGCCGCCGGGTATCCAGTTCAGCCACGGCGTCCCCTGGCTCAGCCGGGCGAGCAGGTCCGCGGCGTAGCCGTGTCCGGGTTCGGCCCGCAGATGGTCGGCGAGGGCCACCAGGTGCCGCAGGTCCGGCTGGACCGCGTGGCGCAGCGCGTGCGCCGCGGGTCCCGCCTTGGGGTGCGCGGGGTCGGCGGCCAGCGCCCGCTCGGCCCACGCCACGCCCTCGGCGGGACGGCCGAGCGACCCCAGCAACTCGGCGACGTCGACGTACAGGTCGAGGTCGGAGGGGTCGCGGGCGATCTCGCGCTGCCAGACCTCCAGCGCCTCCTCGGGGCGGCCGGCGCTGCGCAGGGCGTAGCCGAGCATCACCGCGGCGGGGTGGGAGGGTTCGAGCTCGTACGAGCGCCGTGCCCAGCCCACGGCCTCTTCGGAGCCGCCCATGCGGCGGGCGAGCGTGGAACCGCACCAGAGCAGCATCGTGTGGTCGGGGTGGCGCGCGGCGCTCGCGCGGACCAGGTCGAGCAGCGGCAGCAGCGGGCCGCGCCGCTCCTCCTCCACCGGGTCGGGCAGTTGCGGCGCGACGCGCGCGGCCGCCCGGGCCACCGTGTCCGGCGCGACGAGCTCCGCGATGTCGGGGCGGCGCAGCCACGCCACGTCCAGCCAGGGCCGCTGCGGCTCGTGCCCGGCGCACTGGGCGAGCAGGCCGACGGCCTCGTCCCAGTGGCCCGCGACCGCGCAGAGGTGGCCGCGCGCGGCCACGGTGCCGATGAACGCCCGCTCCTCGGGGGCGAAGTACGTCAGCGCCGCCTCCGCGCCCCCGACGCGCGCGGCGAACTCGGCCATGGCCTCGTGGGTCTCGGGGAGTGCGGGGTCACGCGCCAGCGCGTCCTCCAGGTGCCGGGCGGCGTGCTCGAGGTCGCCCCCGGCCAGCGCGATGCGCGCCGTGGCCACTTCGCCCTCCGCCTCCAGGCGCGCCCCGCCCTCGTGGCCCTCCTGATGATCGTGCACAGCCGCTCCCCGCCTCGCGTCGCTCGTGGTGCCCCCGCCCCCGGGGGCACCTTAACCGACGGCGTTGAACCGCCTGTCGGAGTGCCTCGGCGGGAAGTCCGTGGGGAGGTGGGCCTGACGCTCTGGACCCCCGCATTACTTTCTGCTCCCGCTCACGGAGGGCCGCGGGAGGAGGACGGCCGTCCCGTGCGCCACGGCGGTCAGGCCGTGCCCGTGTCGCGGAGGGCGGGGGCCTGGGTGGCGACACCGGTGAGCTTGCCGGGGTTGGTGAGGAGGTAGACCGTGGAGACGAGGCCGTCGGTGACCTCCAGGCTGAACACCGTGTGGGGGCGGCCGCGCGAGGTGACGACGATCGACGGGACGCCGTTCACCTCGCGGAAGGCGAAGGCGGGTTCGGCGATCGGGGTGGGCGCGATGGCGTGCAGGAAGCGGCCGACCTTGCCGGCGGTCTCGATGACCCGGAGCGGGGCGCGTTGCACGCCGCCGCCGTCGCCGAGGAGGCGCACCTCGGGGGCGAGCAGGGCGAGCAGCCCCTGGAGGTCGCCGCCCACCGCGGCGGCGAGGAAGCGCTCGGTGACCCGGGCGGTCTCGGCGGGGTCGGCGTCGTAGCGGGGGCGCTTGTCCTCGACGTGGCGGCGGGCGCGGCCGGCGAGCTGGCGTACCGCGGGCTCGGTCCTGTCGAGGACCGCGGCGATCTGCGCGTAGGGGAACGCGAAGGCCTCGCGCAGCACGAACACGGCGCGCTCCAGCGGGGAGAGCGACTCCAGCAGGACGAGGACGGCGAGCGAGACGGACTCGGCGAGGACGACGCGTTCGGCGGCGTCGGGCACGGTGTGCTCGAAGTCGGTGGCGACGGGCTCGGGGAGCCAGGGACCGGGGTAGGACTCGCGGCGCGACCGCAGGTGCCGCAGGCGGTCGATGGCGAGCCGGGTCGTGGCGGTCACCAGGAAGGCCCGCGGGTCGCGTACGGTCGCACGGTCTGCGGCGGCCCAGCGCGGCCAGGTCTCCTGCACGACGTCCTCGGCGTCGGCGAAGCGGCCGAGCATGCGGTACGCGACCCCCGTGAGCAGGGGCCGGTGCCGCTCGAAGACCTCCGCCGCGCTGTCCTGGTCGCCCACGGTCCCCATCCCACCGGACGGCGGGCGGGCATGTCCAGGCGGGACGCCGCTGCGCACCGGTTTCGACGCCGGAGTCCGGGTGGGGCGCCGAGCGGTGCCGATTCGTTAACACAAGGAAACGGATTCAAAACCCGAGCGGGCGTTCCGGCGTACACAATCCCCCCAGCCTCCAGCAGGTTTGCCCGGTTGCCGTACCCACCCCGAGGAGCACCATGTCCGCTCAGGCCACCGACGTGGCGAAGGGCTCTCCGCCACCACCACCGCAGAACGCACTGGACCGCTACTTCCGCATCGCGGAGCGCGGGTCGACCTTCGGCCGCGAAGTCCGCGGCGGTTTCGCCACGTTCTTCACGATGGCCTACATCCTCGTGCTGAACCCGATCATCCTGGGGAGCGCGAAGGACAAGTTCGGCCACGTCCTGTCGACCGGTCAACTGGTCACCGCCACCGCGCTGGTGGCGGCGGTCATGACCGTCGTCATGGGCGTCGGCGGCAACCTGCCGCTGGCCATCGCGGCGGGCCTCGGCCTCAACGCGGTGGTCGCCTTCCAGATCGCGCCCATGATGAGCTGGGACGACGCGATGGGCCTGATCGTCATCGAGGGCCTGGTCATCTGCGTCCTGGTGGTGACCGGGCTCCGCGAGGCGGTGATGCACGCGATACCCCAGCCGTTGAAACAGGCGATCAGCGTGGGCATCGGCCTGTTCATCGCCTTCATCGGCTTCGTGGACGCCGGCTTCGTCAGCCGCATCCCGGACGCCGCGAACACCACGGTCCCCGTGCAGCTGGGCGGCAGCGGGGCGTTGTCGGGCTGGCCGGTGCTCGTCTTCTGCCTGGGCGTGCTGCTGACGATCGCCCTGCTGGCCCGGAAGGTGAAGGGCGCGATCCTGATCAGCATCGTCGCCATGACGGTGCTGGCGATCGTGGTCGACGCCGTCGCGGACGTGAAGAGCTGGGGGCTGACCACGCCCAAGGTGCCCGACGACGTGTTCGCCGCACCGGACTTCGGGCTGCTGGGGCACTTCAGCCTCTTCGGCGCCTTCGCCGAGGTCAGCTTCATCACGGTGGTGCTGCTGGTCTTCACCCTCATCCTGTCGGACTTCTTCGACACCATGGGCACCGTCGTCGGCATCACGGCCGAGGCGGGCCTGCTGGACCAGGAGGGCAAGGTCCCGAACCTGGGCCGGGTCCTGCTCATCGACGGTGCGGCGGCGGTCGCGGGCGGCGCGGCCTCCGCGTCGTCGAACACGGCCTACATCGAGTCGGCGGCGGGGGTCGGCGAGGGGGCGCGTACGGGCTTCGCCAACCTGGTCACCGGCGGCCTGTTCGCGGTGGCGCTCTTCCTGAGCCCGCTGCTGACGATCGTGCCGCTCCAGGCGGCGGCGCCGGCGCTGGTCGCGGTCGGCTTCCTGATGATGACCCAGGTCAAGAACATCGGCTGGGACGACTTCGAGATCGCCATCCCGGCCTTCCTGACGATCGCCGTGATGCCCTTCACGTACTCGATCACCAACGGCATCGGTGCCGGGTTCATCGCCTTCGTGCTGCTCAAGGCCGTGCTGGGCAAGGCCCGTCAGGTGCACTGGCTGCTGTGGGCGGTGTCGGCGCTCTTCGTCGTCTACTTCGCGATCGACCCGCTCGAACAGTTGCTCGGGGTCAAGTAGGGCCCGGTGGGCCGCGGGGGCCGAGAAGGCCTCCCGCGGCCCCACGATGAAGACCCCGACCGGGACGGGGGCCCCCGGTCGGGGCCGCTGGCCGGACCGGCGCTCCGCGCGCGGCCCGTACCTGTCGAACTACCGGCGCAGGGCGGGAGTTCCCGCCCGTTCCGGATCCCCGGGTGTGACGTGGCGCACGCCAGCGCCGAGCGCCACCCCGCCCGCGAGCAGCAGGCTGCCGGCCGGCTGCCCGGTGCCGTACGTGCCGACGCCGGAGAGCGGCTCGGTCGGCGCGGCGGAGACCGGGATCAGCCCGGAGAAGAGCGTGGCCCGCTCGGCGCCGATCCGCTGGACGCCCGCGTACCAGCAGACGAAGCCGATCACGGTGGTGACCGCCGCCCGCCGGCCCAGCGCCGGCGCCTGCGCGCCGGCGGGCGCCCGGAGGGCTTCCGCGCCGTCGAGGGCCACACCGAGCGGTGCCGCCTGTCGGCGGGCGACATCGGGAGCTGTGTACGTGTGCTCCGCGCGAGCGTTTGATCTCGATTCGGCAACAGCGGGTTTGAGTGGGGGAATACCCCCTTATCGCCGAGCCTCGTTGCTTGATACACATGGTTCCGCGCGTTCCTGTCCGTCGATAGGCGCACTACCCCCACCTGCTCGCCGTGCCTTCGGCCGTCCCTCACCCAGGAACGCCCATGTCTTCGCGGACCGCGCCCTCGCGCGCCCTGCTGCCACTCGTCGCGCTCTTCTGCGCCGGCTACCTCGCGCCGTACCTCATGCCGACCGTCGTCGGCCGTCTCACCACCGGTCTCGGCCTGAGCGGTTCCCAGGCCGGGGCGGTCGGCAGCACACTGCTGCTCGGCTCGGCCTGCGCCGGGTTCACGCTGGCCTCGCGGGTCGACCGGATCGGCCGGGCGCGGCTGGCCCGGTACGGTCTGCTGCTGATCGCGGGCGGCTTCACGACGGCCGCGGCCACCGGCCACCTGCCCCTGGTGGTCCTCGGCTGCGTCGCCGGCGGCGTCGGATCCGGTACGTCGACCGCGGTGGCCGCCGTCGGCATCGCCGGTGAACGGGAGCCCCACCGGGTCACGGTGCTCGCGCTGCTGACCACCTCGGCGGCGGCCGGGGTGCTCTACCTCGTCCTGCCGCGGCTCGGCGGGGGCCACGCCCTGCCGTTCGCGGCCATCGCCGCGACCGCCCTCCTCGTCCTCCCGCTGACCCGGCGGCTGCCCGCGCGGCCGTGCCCGCGGACCACGGCCGCGGCCCGGCACACCGGGCTGCCGCTGCCGCACCCGGTCGCCGGGATCGTGCTCGCGGCGTCGATGCTGTGCTGGTCACTGGCGCAGAACGCGCTGTGGGGGGTGAGCGGACGCATCGGGCTGGACCGCGTGGGCCTGTCGGAGGCCGCGGTGGGCATGGTGTTCGCGGTCGCCCTCGGCGGCGGGCTGCTCGGCGTCGTGGCCGCGGGGGCCCTCGGTACCCGCCTCGGGCGCGCGGTGCCCGTCGGCCTGGGCACGGTCGTGATCGCCGTGTGCGTGGCGGTCAGCGCCTCGGCACGCGGCGCGGTCGCCTTCGCGGTCGGCGAGGTGCTGTGGAACACCGTCTACCCGGTGGTGCTCTCGTACCTGATCGGCCTGGCCGCCACGCTCGACCCGCGCGGCCGCTGGGCGGTGTACGCCGGTTCCGCGTCCTCGCTCGGGGTGGCCTGCGGACCGCTGGCCGGCGCACTGCTCGGCGCCCGGCTGGGCTTCCCGGTGATGGGCGCCGTCCTGGGCTGCCTGCTGCTGCTCGCCGCCGTACCGCTCACCGCGGTGGCCCGGAGCGCCGGTTCCGGGACCTGGGGCCGGGGCGCCGTGGCGGTCGGCCGCCGCGCCGCCGCCGCCGTCGTGGCCCGCTCGGACGTGGCCCGCTCGGACGTGGGCCGGGCGGCCTGAGGGGAAATCGGGATGCCGCGGCGGTGGCGCGTCTGGCAGGGTGCGGCCTCGTGAACGACACCGGCACCCTCCGCATCACCCCGCTCGCCGAGCGCCCCGCCCTGGCCCCCCGGCTGTGGGAGATCACCGAGAACTGGCCGGCCTTCGTCCCCCAGGACCCGGTCGCCGGGGCCCTGTTGCACCGGGTGGCCGAGGACTTCCCGCGGACTTGCGTCGTCGCCACCGACGGCGACCGCGTCGTGGCGCGCGGGTTCGCCGTCCCCTTCGACGCCTCCCGCGAGGGCCGCGAGGAGACGCCCGACCAAGGCTGGGACCGCGTCCTGGTGTGGGCGTACACCGACCTGCGGGACGGGAGTCCGGCGACGGCCGTCAGCGCGCTGGAGATCACCATCGACACCGGGTACCTGGGACGCGGCCTGTCGCACCGCATGGTGGCCGCGCTGCGCGACACCGCGCGGGACCTGGGCCACGACGCGCTGCTCGCCCCGGTCCGGCCCACGGCCAAGCACCTGCGTCCGCGGCTCCCCATGACCGAGTACGTCGGCCTGCTGCGTGAGGACGGGCTCCCCGAGGACCCCTGGCTGCGGGTGCACGTCAGGGCGGGCGGCGTCGTCGTGAAGGTCGCGCCGGCCTCCATGACGGTCAGCGGGACGCTGGCCCAGTGGCGGCGCTGGACGGGGCTCCCCTTCGACCGCGACGGCGCCGTCGAGGTGCCCGGCGCCCTGGTGCCCGTGCACTGCGACACCGCGCACGACCACGCCGTGTACGTGGAGCCCAACGTGTGGGTCCGGCACGGAACGGAACGGGTCTAGCCCAGCGCCCGGTCCAGGTTGAAGGCGGCGCTGATCAGGGCCAGGTGCGTGAAGGCCTGCGGGAAGTTGCCGCGCAGTTCGCCGGCGCGGTCGATCTCCTCGGCGTACAGGCCGAGGTGGTTGCCGTACGTGAGCATCTTCTCGAAGGCCAGGCGCGCCTCGTCCTCGCGCCCGGCGCGGGTGAGGGCCTCGACGTACCAGAAGGAGCAGATGGAGAAGGTGCCCTCGTCGCCGGGCAGGCCGTCCGGGCTCGACAGGGGGTCGTAGCGGTAGACCAGGGAGTCGGAGACCAGGTCCTTGCCGAGGGCGTCGAGCGTCGAGAGCCACTTGGGGTCGGTCGGCGAGATGAACTTGGACAGCGGCATCATCAGCACCGACGCGTCCAGCACGTCCTCGCCCTCGCTCTGGGTGAACGCGCCGCGCGCCTGCGACCAGCCGTTCCTCATGATCCGCCGGTAGATGGCGTCGCGGGCGCCGTACCAGCGCTCCCGGTTGGCGGGCAGGCCGCGGTGGTTCGCCATGCGGATGCCGCGCTCGATCGCCACCCAGCACATCACGCGGGAGTACAGGAAGTTCTTGCGGCCGCCGCGGGTCTCCCAGATGCCCTCGTCGGGCTGGTCCCAGTTGTCGCAGACCCAGTCCACGAGTTCGCAGACGGTGTCCCAGTGGCTGCTGGAGATCGGCTTGCCCCACTTGTCGTACAGGTAGAGGGAGTCGATGAGCTCGCCGTAGATGTCCAGCTGGAGTTGGTGGACGGCGTTGTTGCCCACCCGGACCGGTGCGGAACCCGCGTACCCCTCCAGGTGGTCCAGCTCCCGTTCGGGCAGCTCGGAGCGGCCGTCGATGCCGTACATGATCTGCAGCGGGCCGGCGGTGCAGCGGGGTCCCCCCATGCAGATGCGGTCCGACAGGAAGTTCATGAAGGCCTCGGCCTCGTCGGTGAAGCCCAGCCGGAGCAGCGCGTAGACGCAGAAGGCCGCGTCGCGGATCCAGACGTAGCGGTAGTCCCAGTTGCGCTCCCCGCCGATGCGCTCGGGGAGGCTGGTGGTGGGCGCGGCGATGATGGCGCCGGTCGGCGCGTAGGTGAGCAGCTTCAGGGTCAGCGCGGACCGGTGCACCATCTCGCGCCAGCGTCCGCGGTACTTCGACTGGGAGAGCCAGTGCCGCCAGTAGCGCACGGTCTTCTCGAACTGGTCCTCCGCCTCGGTCAGCGGGCAGCCGCGGGGGCCGACACCGTCGCCGACCTGGTCCAGTGCGAAGACGGCGGCCTCGCCCTCGGAGAGCTTGAACTGGGCCCACACGTCCCGGCCGTCGTTCTCCAGCGGCACCGAGCAGGTGAGGGCGACGGTCTGGGCGGGGGTGGCGAAGAGCGCCTGCATCCCGTTCATGTGGACGGTGTGCGGCACGCTGCCGTAGTCGAAGCGCGGCGCCGCCCGCATCCGGAACGGCAGCACGCCCCGCACGCAGACCACGCGGCGGATCAGTCGGTGGCGGTCGGCCTCGTGGGAGTCGTCGACCACCGGCATGAAGTCCTGCACCTCGCCCATGCCGTCCTCGGCGAAGAACCGGGTGATCAGCACGTTGGTGTCGGGGAAGTAGAACTGCTTGGTGCGCGCGGGCACGTCCGCGGCCAGCTCGAAGCTGCCGCCCCGGTCGGCGTCGAGGATCGAGGCGAAGATGCTGGGGGCGTCGAAGCGCCCGGAGCAGTACCAGTCGATGGTGCCGTTCGTGCCGACGAGCGCGGCGCTGCGCAGGTCGCCGATGAGCCCGTGGGCGGCGATCGGCAGGTAGCGGCCGTCGGCCGGTGCGAAATCGGACCGGAGGGCTTCGGCTGTCACGGTGGCCTCCTCGCGTGCCGGGAAACGGCAAAAGCCACCATTCAGACTAACCCTCCGCGGCCTGCTCCTTCTCGGTCGGGACCGTGCCGGCGGCCGGGCCTACGCCTGCCCGGCCGGTGCCTGCCCGCCCTGCGCCTGCCCGCCCTGGGCCTCCTCCGGTCCGGCGGACCGCTCGCCGACGTATTCGAGGACGGAGCGCGCCTCGGCCCGCCGCTGCTCGGCGACCTCGTCCTCCTGACCGCCTTCCTCGCCCCCGTACAGGGCGATCACGGCCCGGGCCCGCTCCGCGGCCGCGGTGCGCCGTCCCAGATCGGCCTCGAGCCAGGCGGCCATCAGCTGGGCCGCGCTGCGCGCGGGACCCGGTTCGAAGACCGCGATCGCGCGTTCGGCGCAGGCCAGGCCCTCCTCGTACGCGGCGCGCGCCGAGCCGTCCGTGTCGTCCTCGCCGGGCTCGCCGGGGCAGGAGCGGACGACCAGTTCGCCGGTCTGCCGGTGGGTCCCCGCCAGTTCGGCGCGCAGGTGCGCCGCGGCGTCCCCGTCACCGGCCGCCGTCGCCGCGGCCAGCGCCTCCTCGGCCACCGCGACGGCCTCGGCCATCACCGAGCGGCCCGCGGCGAGACCGCCCTGGCCGTCGTGGAGGGCGAGCCAGGCCCGGGCGCGCAGCGAGCGGACGAGGGGGACGGGACGCTCCAGGGCACGCCAGAGCTCACCGGCGCGGGTGTACGCCTCGCCGGCCTCGCCGGCCAGGCCGGCCCGTTCCAGGGAGTCGGCGGCGAGGTTCGCGAGGACGGCGTGGTCCTGCTGCTCCTCCCAGCCCTGCGCGATCTCCGCGGCGAGCAGGAACTGCTCGGCTGCGGCGCGCGGCTCGTCCAGGTCACGCAGCGCGTCCCCCAGCCACCAGCGGGCCTGGACGACGCGCCCGTCGTGGTGGGCGCGCACCAGGTCGGGCAGGGCGGTCTCCAGGACGGTGGCGGCCTCGGCGGACCTGTCCTGGCGCAGCAGCGCCCCGCCGAGCACGAGCCGTGCCCAGGCGCCGAGCTCCTCGGACATGTCGCCCTCGTCGGCCCAGTGGGCGCCCTCCAGGGCGTGGTCGGCGGCCTCGGCGTCGGCGCCGCGGGCGGCGAGCGCGGCGGCGAGCACGGTGTGCAGGTGGGCCCGGTGCACGGGGCCCAGGGCCGCGGCGCCGTCCTCCAGCGCGGCGCGGGCGGACCGCTCCGCGGTGGTGTGGTCGTCCCGCTGGAGGGAGAGGTCGGCGAGGAGCGCCTCGGGTTCGGCGGCGTGCCACGGGGTTCCGGCCTCGTGGTGGAGACGGGCGGCCCGCGCGAAGAGTTCGGCGGAGGTCGCGACGTCGCCGCGCGCGGCGGTGTGGCGGGCGTGCAGCGCGATCGCGTCGGCCAGCCGTCCGGCCATCCGGTCCTCGTCGCGGTGCTCCTCGGCGAAGGCGATGATCCGCAGCAGTTCCGCCTCGCCCTCGGCGCCGGGCGGCCGGAGGTGGAACCGGGCCAGCCAGGCCCCGGTGAGCTGGCGGGCGGTGGCCCGGCCGGTGCCGTGCAGCTCGCGCAGTGCGTCGACGGCCGCGTCGAGCGCGGTCAGGGCCCGGGCACTTTGTTCCGCGACGGCCACCGCGTAGGCGGCGCGGGCACGGCAGGCCGCGGCCTCGCCGGGCTTGCCGGCCGCCTCGAACAGGTCGGCGGCGGTGTCGAAGAGCGGTACGGCGCTGCCGGGGTCGGCGAAGGCGTCGATGCCGGCGTGGTCGGCGATCTCGGCGCGGGCCGGGTCGTCCAGGGCGGTGCCGGTGCTGTCCGCGGCACGGCCCGCGGCGGCCCATGCGGCGCCCGCGTCGGGGTGCTGGGCGGCGCTGAGCCTGCGGGCCTCGGCGAGCAGTGCGGGGACGTCCGCCGCGCCCGCGGGCACGGCGGCCGCTCCGGCGGCCGGTGCGGGCTGCGGACGGGCGGCCGCGGTCAGGCGCTGCCGGGCCCGGACGCCCAGCGGGAGCCGCTCCACGAGGGGCCCGGCGCCGAGGCGCTCGCGCATGCGGCGGCTGACGGCGTCGTTGGCGTTGCGGGCGTCGAAGCGCGCGGCGACGGCGGCGGCCTCGCGCTCGGCGTGGGCGAGCAGCGTGCGGGCGGTCCACTCGGTGCCGGCCGGGCCGGGGACGCCGCCGTCGGCGTGGCCGAGGGCGAGCAGGCGGCGCATCAGGACCGCGGTGACGACCAGGTGGTCCATGAGCGTGTCGGGGTCGCCGGTGTCGGTGAAGTACGCGGGGTGCTCGGCGAGGATCTCCAGGGCCCGTGCCTCGTTGCCGGTCAGGGCGCAGAACTCGACGTGGGAGGAGACCGCGCCGCGCATGCTCTCCATGGAGCGCACCAGGCGGTGGCCGCGCAGGTGGTGGGCGCGTGCCTCGTCGAGCCGGCCGAGCCGGACCAGCGGCAGCAGCGAGGACGCCAGCACGTTGTGCGGCTCGTGGGCGCAGGTGTACTGCCCCGTCAGGACCGGCTCCCAGGTGCTCAGCGCCTCGCCGTCACGGCCGCGTTCCACCTGCCAGCTGCCCTGGCCATGGAGTTCGCAGGCGTGGCAGTCGGCCATCCCGTCGCGGTCGGCGGCGAGCCAGGCGGCGTGGGCGGCCTCGGCGCGGGCGGTGTCACCGAGGTGCCGGGCGATGCGGAACTCGCCCTGGCGGACGGCACGTTCGGAGTGACCGGCGAGGCGGTAGCGGTGCTCCATCTCGCGGTGCCACTTCTCGATGGAGGCGAGCGGGACGTCGGGCTGGTCGAGCATGCCGTTGGCCACCCACTTGAAGATCCAGTGCAGGTGGTGGGTGTTCGCGCCGTCGAAGTCCCCGGGCCGCTCGTCCCACATGCGCAGCAGACGGGCGAAGGGCACGAAGAACTTGTCCTTCTCGCTGCTGTACGCGTACGCGTTGGCGAGGTTGAACAGGGCCTCGAGGAGCAGCGGGGTGTCCCCGGTGGCCTCGGCCTCGGCGACGAGCCGCTCCGCGCCGGCGTTGCGGGCGCGGCCCTCGGGCTCCTCCCGGTTGTGGTGCAGGGCGCGGCGTACGGTCTCGACCGCCGGGTCCTGGGTGCTCATCGGCCGTCCTCCTGTTCGGCGTCGGCGGGCTTGCCCGCGGGGCTGTCCGCGGTCTGCGCCGCCCACTGCAGCAGGCCGAGGAAGGCGCGGTTGAGGAGCGCGGAGTCGGCGGGGCGCAGCGGGCGCTGGGCCATCAGCAGGGCCTGGCCGTACAGCGCCTCGGCGGCGGTGCCGACGAGTTCGGGGTCGGTGAAGGCGCTGATCCGCCGGACCAGCGGGTTGAGGTGGTTCAGGACGAGCCGGGCGCGCGGGGCGCCGCCGCGCAGGGAGCCGAGGATGCCCGCCCACAGCTCGTCGGCCTGCTCCTCCTCCTCGGCGCGGGCGCGTTCGTGGCGGGCGGCCCGGTCGTCCAGGTGCAGGGCGGGGACGGTGACGGGGTGGAAGGTGCGCAGCGACACGTCGCAGCCGAGCGGGTCGAGCCGGGCGCGGGCCGCGGCGAGGAAGCCGGACAGGGCGAGTTCCTCGGCGGGGTCGACGGGGTCGAGGTGCGCGGTCACGGTGTCCGCGTCGAGTTCGGCGACGGCGGTGCCGGGACGCACGGTCGGCAGCAGCTCGACCAGGTCGGCGTCGTAGGTGTAACCGCCGTTGACGACGCCGATGCCCTGCGCGGAGGCGATCGCGGCGACCTGCCGGTACTCCTCGACGGTGCGGGTGAAGTGGACGACCCGGTGGCGGCGGGCGAACTCCTCGAGCGACAGCTGCCCGTCGGTGGTCTCGAACGGCAGCCACGGCAGCATCGTGCGGAGCATCCCGGCGTCGTGCCGGGCGAGCGACTTGACGCCGAGGTGGTGGACGGCGAGGAACTGGGCCAGCCGTTCCCGGTCGCCCGCGGCGAGTTCGGTCAGCCAGCCGCGGATGCGTTCGCCGAGGGCCTCGCGGACGGCGGCGAGCGTCTCGTCGGCGTACAGGCTCTCCCGGGACGCGGTGGGGCGCAGGCTGTCGGTGTCGATCACGCAGCGGACGAAGAAGGCCCACTCCGGCAGGAGTTCGTCGGCCCGGTCGGTGAGCAGCATGCCCTTGAGGTGGACGCGGTGCCCGGCGCGCTGGGCGGGGCTGACCGCGGCGGGCAGGACGTAGCCGACGCCGCGCACGCCCGCGAGGGGGACGTCGAGGTCGATGACGTCGAGCGGCGTGAAGCCGAACTGCTCGTGGCAGTGCCGGGCGAGCGCGACCCGGCGGGCCGCCTGCCCGGGGTGCGGGCGCTCCCAGACCGGCGGACGCTCGGTGACGGGCGTGTCGCCGACCCGCACGTCGTACGGCAGCAGGGACCCGAAGTCCTTGGCGAGGGCGAGCACGCGCTCCTCGGCCAGCCACTCCGCGGCGCCCGGCCGGGCGCTCAGGTGGACGGTCGTACCGGGCTCGGGGTGGTCCTGCCGCGGCAGCGTGCGGACGGTGTACGAGCCGTCGTCACGGGCGGTCCACTCGACGGGCGGGGCGTCCGGGGTACGGGCGGACCGGCTGACGACGCGGATCTCCGCTGCGACGACGAAGCAGGCGAGCAGCCCGATGCCGAACTGGCCGAGGAACTCCGAGCGGGCGCTCTCCAGCCCGTCGCGCTTGGAACTGCGGCCGATGGTGGCGAGCAGGTCGTGCACGTCGGACTCGGTGAGGCCGACGCCGGTGTCCGTCACGCGCAGCCGGCCGCCCTCGGCGTGCAGGTGCACCCGGGCGGGGGCGTCGGGCTGTTCGGCCCGGCGGGCGGTGATCGCGTCGACGCCGTTCTGCAGCAGTTCGCGCAGGTAGACCTTGGGGCTGGAGTAGAGGTGGTGGGAGAGGAGGTCCACCAGGCCGCGCAGGTCGACCTGGAAGGCGTGCGGTGTCTGATCTGCAGTCATCATGGAAGCGCCGGTGCATTCCCGGGAGGGAGGACGGGGCGCGGGTAGGGCGATCGGGTGATCGCGGCCGCCGGATTCGGGACATCGTATGGCGGCGGAGCCCGTGGTTACCAGGGGGTTTCCTCGCACGGGGCTCACGTGGGGGCGCGCGGAGGGGGTGGGCGCCGCCGTACGGCGCGGGGTGGTTGTTCACTGGGCGTTCGGATCGACGGCACGCGGCGCGCGTAGGAACGTGGTGCGGACGCATTCCGGCGTACGCGGCTGCGACGTGGGAGGTCAGGATGGCGGACGGATCCGGGAGCACGGTCGGGCGGCGGTCGGTGCTGAGGGGCGGGCTGGCGGCCTCCGGGGCGCTGCTGGTGCCCGCGGGGGCCGCGCCCGCGCTGGCCCTGTCGGGGAGGCCGGCGGCGACGTCGGGGGTGCAGACCGGCGACGTGACCGCGTCGGGCGGCCTGGTGTGGGTGCGCGCGGACCGGCCGGCGCGGATGGTGGTGGAGACCTCGGCGACCGAGTCGTTCCGGCACACCCGGCGCTTCCACGGCCCGGTGGTCGGCCCCGGCACCGACTTCACCGGGGTGACCCGGCTGCACGGCCTGCCGTCCGGCGAGCAGGTCCACTACCGGGTGCTGCTGGCCGACCCCGACGACCCGCGCCGCACCGGCGCGCCGGTCACGGGCACCTTCCGCACGGCGCCGGACGTACGGCACGGCGGGGTGCGCTTCGTGTGGTCGGGCGACCTGGCCGGGCAGGGCTGGGGCATCAACCCCGACATCGGCGGCTACCGCATCTTCGACGCGATGGGCGCGGTGGACCCGGACTTCTTCCTGTGCAGCGGTGACAACATCTACGCCGACGGCCCGATCGCGGCGACCCAGGCCCTCCCCGACGGCAGCGCCTACCGCAACGTCACCACGGCGGAGAAGTCCAAGGTCGCCGAGACGCTGGCCGAGTTCCGCGGCAACTTCCGGTACAACCTGCTCGACGAGAACCTGCGGCGCTTCAACGCCCGGGTGCCGTCGGTCATCCAGTGGGACGACCACGAGGTCCGCAACAACTGGTACCCCGGCGAGGTGATCGCCGCCTCGGACCCGCGCTACACCGAGAAGAGCGTGGACGTCCTCGCGGCCCGGGCGCGGCGGGCGTTCGCCGAGTACTTCCCCCTCTCCTCGTTGCGGCCGGACGGCGCCGGCCGGGTGTACCGGGTGCTGCGGCAGGGTCCTCTGCTGGACGTCTTCGTCCTCGACATGCGCACGTACCGCAACGCCAACTCCCCCGACGACCAGGCCCACGACCCGCAGGGCATCCTCGGCCGTGAGCAGTTGGAGTGGCTGAAGCGGGAGCTGTCGCGGTCGCGCGCGGTGTGGAAGGTGATCGCCGCCGACATGCCGCTCGGGCTGGTGGTGCCCGACACCACGGAGGGCCGGCCGAACATCGAGGCCGTCGCGCAGGGCGACCCCGGTGCGCCGCTCGGCCGCGAGCTGCAGATCGCCGAACTGCTGCGGTTCGTCAAGCACCGCAGGATCACGGGCACGGTGTGGCTGACCGCCGACGTCCACCACACCTCGGCGCAGCACTACCAGCCCTCGCGCGCGGCGTTCACGGACTTCGAGCCGTTCTGGGAGTTCGTCTCCGGTCCGCTGAACGCGGGTGCCTTCCCGGCCAGCGCGCTGGACGGCACCTTCGGCCCGGAGCGGGTCTTCGTGAAGGCCCCGACGGCTTCGAACGTCTCGCCCGCCGAGGGCTACCAGTTCTTCGGTCAGGTCGACATCGACGGCCACTCCGGGGACATGACGGTGCGGCTGCGCGAGCAGGACGGCTCGGTGCTGTTCACGAAGGTGCTCCGGGCGGGTCTGGTCGCGCAGTAGCCCCGGACGGCAGCGGGGGCCGCGACAGGCGCCGACGGCCCGGCGGCGCGAACGCGCGCCGCCGGGCCGTCCGGTGCTCAGCGGGCGGCCGCCAGGATCACATCCGCCACGGCCCGCGGCTGGGAGACCATGACCAGATGGCCGGCGCCGGGCACCGACACCGTGGCGGCCCCCATGCGCTCGGCCACGAAGCGTTCCAGGTCCGGCGGGATGATCTGGTCGTCCTCCGCGACGACGTAGTGGCACGGGTGCTCGCGCCAGGCCGGCGGTCCCGACACGAAGCCGAAGCGGGCCACGTCGCTGGGTCCCTGGACGGCGGCCAGTACCCGTGCCTCCTCCGGTGCGACGTCGGGGCAGAAATACTGCGGGAACAGCTCCTGCGGAAGCGTGAAGCGCCCCTGCTTGTCCACCTCGAAGTGGGACGCGGAGGGAAGTTGTCCGAACGGCTCGCCCAGCGTTGCCGCGCTCTCGCCCTCGTCGGGAGCGAACGCCGCGACGTACACCAGAGCACTCACCTGGGGGGCGTCGTGCGCTGCCTGTGTGATGACGACACCACCGAAGGAATGGCCCACGACGACCACGGGCCCGTCGAGTTCGTCGAGCACACTGCGCACCTTGGCGACGTCCTCGGGAATCGAGGTCAGCGGCTGCTGGACGGCGACGGTTTCGTGTCCCGCCGCCTGCAGTATCGGAATGACCTTCGCCCAGGACGACCCGTCGGCGATCGCTCCGTGAACGAGCAGAATGGTGGTCATGCATGTGCCTCTCATGGTGAAGGGCCGGCCCACGACCGGGGCATTTCCCGGCATCGTACGGTTCCTGTATCGAGGCGTTCTGCGTCACGAGGGAAGGAAAGACTGCCCGTTGGGGCACGGCAGGTCAGCCGACCCTGATGTCCCGCACGTCGATCTCGATGGACCAGTTCTCGCTCGCGGAATTGTCCGGATTCCTCCGATGGACACGTCGATGCGTCGGGAAGACGAGGCCGCCGAACTCCTTGTAGTCGCTCACGTAATGAGCGACGGAGACGCCGACGTTGACATCGACGTGGTAATCGAGCCTGCGGAGCATGCCGTCGTCGCCGAAGTAGAAGGTCTGCTCTGCACAATGTGTGGCGATGCCCTCGGGGAATGCGACACGCAGCCGGCGCCACACCTCGCCGCCCTCGCTCCACGGCGCCACTTCGCGGGATTCGACGCCGGGACGGGTGAAGAGGAACGGCGTGGTCAGGTAGTTCCACATGGCGTACCCCATGAAATAGCCAACCTGCAGCGGCTCCCACGGTGACGACAGGTCGTATCCCGCGTAGCTGGACCGGACGCCGGTGCGGCGTTCGAGGACCTTGCCGTCGGGTGTCCGCAGTTCCACGGAGTCCTCGTCGGCGTGGAACGTCAGGTCCCGGTCGGGGTTCGCCCAGGGACTGAAGCGGATCCGCTCACGTCGGGTGTCCACCGTCAGCTCCGCGCCGAAGGGCCTCTCCGAGAATCCCCTGACGTTCCAGAACGGGCCGCCGAACAGCACATCCGCGTTCAATGTGCTGATCTCGGACCATCGGCCAAGGCCGCCATGAGCCCGCAGGACGTATTCCACCAGGTCGTTCATCTTCGTCATCTCCAGGCGCCCCATGGTGTTTCTCGCGCCCTGTCACAGCAGTCCGGCTCGGATACCATAGGCGACGGCATGAGTACGGTTGCTCACCTCGAGGGTGATGATGATTCCGTGCACGATGCCCTTGATCGTACGTTCGGAATAGTTCAGCCGGCGCGCGATCTGCGCCGTGTCGAGTCCGTCCGAGAGCATTCTCAGCACGGTGATGTCCCGCGGTCGCAGGCCGTATCCGTCACCGGTCCTCGTCCGGTCGGCGCGCCTGATATGACGGATGAGCTGCCTCAGCAACTCGGGGGGCAGGTCGGACCGTCCTTCGCGTGCGGCGGCGACGGCCTTCCCGATGTGAGCGAACGTAATGCGCTCGCGCAGCAGCACGCTCACCACACCGAGACCGATCGCCCTCATCAACTGGGGCTCGGAAACGGATTCCGCCACGAGGACGACCGCAATGTCCGGCTGTGCCTCCGCGACCTGCCCTATGAGTGTCAGCACCCGGTCCGGCAGATCATCGGAGAACGCGACGAGGACCTGTGCGCTCCGATGGTCCTCCCACGGCAGCATCCGTATCCCGGGAAATTCGGACAGCGCCGCCACCGCGCCCTCGTACGTCAGTTGGTCCTCGGAGAGGACCACGACGGAAACCGGATCACACACGTCCGTCTCACCCGTGGCATCGGGGGTGACGGCCCTCGGGGGTGCGGACCCGCACCGGGATGGAGTCACCGGGTCTGGCGCTCTCAACGCATGCCACTCCGCTCCGTCGCGGCTCCCCGGCTCACAACCGGCTGACCTCGACGTACTCCAGGGCCAGTAGACCGTGCGCGACGTACGGGAGCCTGCCGAGCCGCTCCCGGGCGTCGCCGGGGCCGTCCGCCTCGACCACGAGGAAGGCACCGGGCCGGTCATGGCGGCGCAAGGCCATCACCACGGTTCCCTCGGCCTTGAGTTCCTCGAGCACCCGGCGCTCTTCGTCGGCGAACGCGGCGAGCCGCTCGGGCTGCGTCACCGTGCCTGTCACGTGCAGATACATCGACTGTCTCCCAGTTCTTCCCGGTGGCTCGGACCGGCATCGCGTCACAGGACCGCGCCGGCCGCGGCGGACGACGGCTCAGCGGCGGGCTCGCGCCTCGGCGGCGCTTTGGGCCGACAGGTCCCGGAACTCCTCCTGTGTGAGCCGTCGCACCGCGTACGGCGTGCCGTGCACCCAGCGCGCCGTCAACTCGGCCAGCCGTGCCCCGTACCGCTCCGCGGTGACCCGGTCGCCGTGCGCTCCGGCGGGGTCCGGGGCCTCGTCGGCGTTGGTCTGGCCCATCGCGCCCAGCCAGGAGCCCAGCCGGTTGACGTCGTAGCGGGTCCCGCCCGTCCAGTTGTCGCCGGCCGAGTCGCCCAGGGAGATCCACTGCATGTTCATCTGCGCGGCGAAGACGGCGAGTTGCTGCAGCGAGAACAGCTTGTCGCCGTTCTGGGAGGCGGAGTGGGTGAAGCCTCCGGCGAGCTTGTCCTTCCATTCCTGACCGAGGAACGGGTAGAAGGCGCCTTCAAGGAACGCCTTGAAGACGGCGGACAGGCTGCCCATGTAGGTGGGGGCACCGAACACGACGGTGTCGCTGGCGCCGAGGAGTTCCATGGTGGGGGCGTCCGACCAGCGTCCGGCGGTGACCTGCTCACCACGGATCTCGATGAGGTGGACGTCGGTGCCCGGCACGCCCTTGGCGCCGCGGGCGATGTGCTCGGCCATCGCGCGGGTGTGGCCGTTCGGCGAGTGGTAGACAACGGAGAGAGTGGCCATGATCGTTCTTTCTGGGTCGTGCTGAAGGGTGGTTCGTGTGCGCCGGATGGCTCGGTCGCCGGGCGTCCTCGCGCATACCGGCGGCGTACGGCATGGGGGTGGGGACCGGAGCCGGGCTAGGCGGCCGGCTCCACTGCGGCCAGGAACCGGTCGACGGTGATCACCTCGTGCCCGAAGGTGGGGTAGGAGATCTCAAGGGCCGCCTGGTGCGCCTCCTCGGTGAAGTCCGCGACCGCGTCGGTGAGGAAGGTGACGTGGTAACCGGCTTCGAGGGCATGGCGACCCGTGCCTTCGATGCAGGTCTGCGAGGTGAGGCCCGCCAGCACCACCCGCTCGATCCCGTGGGCCCGCAGTTGGTCGTGCAGGTCGGTACCGGAGAACGCGTCGAACATCCGGTGGCGGCCGATGACGACGTCGCCCTCCTGCGGGCGAAGCGGCGCGTAGAAGGCGCCACCGCGGCTCCCCTCCCAGAACACCTGGTTGTCCACGGCGAACCGGAAGCGCGGCAGGACGTGCTTGACGTCGTCGAACACGCCTTCCCTGAGGCCGTGCGGCGCATGGAAGACCGTGACCCCGGCGTCGCGCGCACCGGCGAGCAGGCGGGCGAGCCGGGAGCGCAGGTCGAGCTTCTCCAGCATGGGGCCGATCTGGCCGCCGAGCTTTCCGTCCTCGGCGAGGAAGTCGTTCAGGAGATCGACCGCGACCAGGGCGGTCCGGGATGCGGGGTAACTGCGGGCGTTCATGGGTGGTTCCTGTCCCGGGATGGATCGTGGGGGGATGCGGCGCCGACCGGTGCCGTCTCGGCGTCGGCCATCGGTTACATGATGACCAACATGAATAACTTAATCATGATGGCCGTCATGTAAAGTGTCAAGCGAGGCTTTCCGGAGGTGGTCATGCGTGTAACCCGTGAGCAAGCGGCTGCGAACCGTGAGCAGGTCGTCGTCAGTGCCGCTGCGCAGTTCAGGAAGAACGGCTTCAGCGGTGTGTCGATCTCCGACGTCATGAAGGCGGCCGGCCTCACCCATGGGGGCTTCTACGGCCACTTCTCCTCCAAGCAGGCCCTGGAGTCCGAGGTCTGCAGGCGCGGCCTGGCCGAGAGCGTGGCCGCCGTCGACGCGGTGATGGACGACGACCCGGACGGGGCGCCTTCGACCGGCTCCTCGTTCCTCCGGCGCTTCGTCGACGCGTACGTGTCCACGGACCATCGGGACGCGCCGGAGGACGGCTGCACCGTGGCCGCACTCGCCTGCGACGCCGGCCGCAGCGACCCCGGGATCCAGAAACTCTTCGTGGACGGGATCACGGGTATGGCCGGCTCCTTGGCGGGGCTCCGCCGGCAGGATTCGCCCGACGGGGAGCAGCACGACGTCCCCGACCTCGCGACGCTGTCGAGCATGATCGGCGCGCTGGTCCTCTCGCGCGCCGTGGCCACGGCCGACCCCGCCCTTTCCGAGGAGATCCTCGCGGCGACCAGGGAGCAGATCGAAGCACGGACCGCGGCGCCGGGTAACTGAGGGGAGGCGGCACTCATGCGCCGCCCCACTTCGGACGCACCCGCGCTCACCGGAGCACCCGCGAAGACCCGGCGGCGAGGCGGCGGACCTCCCGTCCCACGACATCCCGCAGCCCTGCGGACCACCGGGCCACTCCCACCTCCAGCACAGGGCGGCGCCGTCGCCGCCGATGACCGCGAGTCCACCGGAGACCGCACCGGGCCGTAGACGCCCTGCGCGCTCGATCGCCAACCCTGCACGAAGACCTCGTCCGGCTGAAGCGGACACGAGACCCTCTGCACCAAGGGGACGTCCGGCCTTCCCGAAGGGACGCATCACCACCTCTCCGGGTCACGCGGCGCGGGCATCATCGATGCGCTCACAGCCGGTCGGCAGCGGTCGGATTCCATCTCGATCCGAAGGGATGTGGTCCGGGTCACCTCGCCTCGCCTCCTCGGCGCGATGATTTCGGGGCAGTGCGACGGTCTCCCTTGCCGTGACCGCAGCAAGCGACGACGAAGACGAGGAGCAAGTCCCATGCGCATCGTGATCACCGAGTTCATCAGCCTCGACGGCGTGGTGCAGGCGCCGGGCGGACCGGACGAGGACACCGACGGCGGCTTCGCCAACGGCGGTTGGACGCACCCCTTCTTCGACCCGGAGGTCGTGGGCGGCGCCTTCGACGAGGCGGTGGGCAAGGCCGACGCGCTGCTGTACGGGCGCCGGACGTGGGCGGCGATGGCCGGCGCGTGGCCCGAGCGGGCGGGTGACCCCTTCGCGGACCGGATGAACGCGCTCCCAAAGTACGTCGTGTCCGGCACGCTCGGCGACTCCGAGCTGACCTGGCACAACACCACCCGCATCCCCGGCGGGGAAGCCGTCGCCCGGATCAAGGAACTGCGGGAGGCCCCCGGCGGCGACATCGTGGTCATGGGCAGCCCGACGCTGGCACGCACCCTGCTGAGCGAGGACCTGGTCGACGAACTCCGCCTCATGGTCATGCCCGTGCTCCTCGGCGGCGGCAAGTCGGTCTTCCCCGAGGACGGCGGACTGCGCACCTTCGCCCTGGTCTCCACGGTCACCAGCGACAAGGGCGTCAACGTCTGCACCTACCGGCGGGCCGCGGGGTAGCCGGGAGCGGCACCGCGTGGGTCACGTCACGGACCGGTGCCGCCCGGAGGAGGCCGCGGGGGACGCGCCGTGGAGGCGGGGGCACGGCGGCGGTCCGGTTCGCCTGCGGGCTGCCGGGAGCTGCGGATGCGGGCGGTCTCCCGGGGGCTTAGCATGTGCAAATCGTCGGGGCAATACGGCGATTTCGAGACCTCGTGGAGCGACCGGGGAGGGTGCTCCGCGGGCTCCTGACGGACGGGGAGGACGGCGCCGTGACGGGTGGTTTCACCTATGGGCAGGTCGGGGTGACGCGGACCGGCGGGCCCACGCCTCCGGGATTCCACCGCCTGCACGAGCGGATCCGGCTCGGCGAGGGCCCCCAGGTGCTGGCCGCGGCCGGGCGGGCGCTGATGGGGTGGCGGATGCACCGGGCGACCGGACTGCGGGTGCCCGCCGGCACCCCCGACGCGGCACCGGGGGTGCGCGTGTCCCTGCGGATCGGCCCGCTGCGCGCGCCGTGCGAGGTGGTGTGGGCGGAACGCGGCCCGGAGCGCGTGGGGTTCGCCTACGGGACGCTGCCCGGCCACCCGGAACGCGGGGAGGAGGCGTTCGTGGTGAGCCTCGCGCCGGACGGGTCCGTGTGGCTGGATGTCACGGCCTTCAGTGGACCGGGGGCGTGGTACGTGCGTCTACTGGGCCCCCTGGGACGCGTCACTCAGCGTGGCTTCGCGCGGCGCTACGGCCGATGCCTACGCCGATTGTCGCAGGACGGAACTGTTGAAAGGGGGAGTTAACCGACATGGGACACCCTTTACCCGTCGGTCACAACGCGTTCGTGATCACGCAACACGAGTTCGGCATGGTGTTTGCATGCGAGAACTGACTTCCGCCACGACCGCCCCCGCCGCCTTCGCGGGCCGGCGGCACCACTGGCGCCGCGACGTCATCGAACTCGCGGCGCTCTTCGTGGCCGTGGCCACCGCCGACCTCATCGCCAATCTCGTCGGGCACGCCCCCGACGGCCCGGCCCTGTTGTGCCTGTCGGCCGCCGCGCTCGTCGCCACGGCCGGCTTCCACACATGGTGGGCACGCCATCACGGTCATTCACCGCCGACAGCCGGGGGCCACAGCGGGAGCCGTACGACGGAGCCGGGGGAAAGCTCCGCCGTGGACGGACCCGACCCGCGGACCACGTTGTGGCGGGTGCGCACCACCGTGCGCGACACGCCGGGCAGCCTGGCCGCCCTCTGCACGGCGCTGGCCGGGCGGGGCGTGGACATCCTCACGCTCCAGACGCACCCGCTGGCCGAGGGCACCGTGGACGAGTTCCTGGTCCGCGCCCCGGCCGCACTCGCCCCGGGCGACCTGACGCGGGCCGTGGGCGGCGGGGGCGGGCACGACACCTGGATCGAGCGGGCCGACGCCCACGACCTGGTCGACACCCCGACCCGGGTGCTGAACCTCGCCACCCGCACCGCCATGGACGCCGCCGAACTACCTCTGGCTCTACGCCAGTTGTTCGGCCGCTGCACGATAAGGTCCACCCCGCCCGGTACGGCCGGCCCCGATCCCACCGAGGACACCGAGGACACCCTGGAGGGCACCATCATGCGGCTGCGCGATCCGGCCGGAGGCACCATCACCGTGGAACGCGCCTACCTCCCGTTCACCCCGACCGAGTTCGCCCGCGCCCGCGCGCTCGTCGAGCTCGACGCGCACCTGGGCACCAGGGTCCCGGAGGACCGGGCGGTGCTCACCCTGCCCGAGGGCAACGAGATCACCGTCCGCCGGGCGGGCCCCGAGGACCTCGAAGCCGCCCGCGAGCTCCACGAGCGCTGCTCCGCCAGGACCCTGACGCGCCGTTACCACGGCCCTGTCGCGGACGTGGACCGCTATCTGACCCACCTGCTCAGCCCCCGCTTCGGGCAGACGCTCGCCGTGCAGACCGTCTCCGGCCGGCTCGTCGCCCTCGGCCACCTGCTGTGGGACGGCGACGAGACCGAGGTCGCCCTGCTGGTCGAGGACGCCTGGCAGCGCCGCGGCATCGGCCTGGAGCTGCTGCGCCGCCTGGTCGCCCAGGCCGTCGACGCGGGGTGCGGGAGCGTGTACGCGGTGACCCGGGCGACCAACACCGGGATGGTCGCGACGATGCGCCGCCTGGGTCTGCCGCTGGACTACCAGGTCGAGGACGGCACGCTGGTCATCACCGCGACGCTGTCACCGGCCGGCGCGAGCGCGTCGCTGCGCTGAGCGCGATGTCGAGGTCCTCCCACAGGTCCTCGACGTCCTCCAGGCCGACGGACAGCCGCAGCAGCCGGTCGCTGACCCCCGAGCTGTGGCGGTCGCCCTCGTCGACGATGCGGTGGCTGATCGAGGCCGGGTGCTGGATGAGGGTGTCGACGCTCCCGAGGCTGACCGCCGGGGTGATCAGCCGGACCCCGGCGATGACCTCGTGCGGGTCGCCCTGGACCTCGAACGCGACCATGGCGCCGCCGATCCGCGGGTAGTGCACCTTCGCCACCCGCGGGTCGGCGGCCAGCCGCCCGGCCAGCGCGGCCGCCGTCGCCGAGGCGGCCTTCACCCGGACCGGCAGCGTGGACAGCCCGCGCAGCAGCAGGTAGCCCGCCAGGGGGTGCAGCACCCCGCCGGTGGCGAAGCGCACCTTGCGCAGCACGCGGGCGAACTCCTCGTCACAGGCGATGACCCCGCCCAGGACGTCGCCGTGACCGCCCAGGTACTTGGTGGCGCTGTGCAGCACGATCCTGGCGCCGCTCTCCAGCGGGCGCTGCAGGACGGGCGTGGCGAAGGTGTTGTCGACCAGCAGCGGCACCTCGCCGCAGGAGTGGGCGACGGCCCGCAGGTCGACCTCGGCCAGCGTCGGGTTGGCGGGGGTCTCCACGATCACCAGACCGGTGTCGGGGCGGATGGCGTCCGCTATTCCCGCCGGGTCGGTCCAGGTCACCTCGGTGCCGATCAGGCCCCCGGTCAGGAGGTGGTCGCTGCAGCCGTACAGCGGGCGGACGGCCACCACGTGGCGCAGCCCCATGGAGGCCCGGGCCAGCAGGGTGGCGGTGAGGGCGGCCATGCCGCTGGCGAAGGCCACCGCGGCCTCGGCGCCCTCCAGCCGGGCCAGCGCCGCCTCGAAGCGGGCGACGGTGGGGTTGTCGAGCCGGGAGTAGACCGGCGGGCCGGTCAGCGCGGCGCCGGTCGTGGCGAAGTCGTCCAGCCGGGCGGCCTCGGCGCGGCTGTCCCGCGAGGGGTAGGTGGTGGACAGGTCCAGGGGAACGGCGTGCAGGCCGAGGTCCGCGAGGTCTTCGCGGCCGGCGTGCACGGCCTCGGTGGCGAGGGCGCGGGTGGGCGCCGATGCTGTCGTGTCCATGGCCCGATGCTGAACAGCTACCGGTCCGTAGCGGGGAGAGCCCGTGTTAACTTCGGCCGATGTCCGATTCTGTGCTTCTGGATCCGGTCGACCTCGAGATTCTGCGGCTCCTGCAGAACGACGCACGGACGACGTACAAGGACCTCGCCGCGGCGGTGGGCGTGGCCCCGTCCACCTGTCTGGACCGGGTCGGCCGGCTGCGCCGCACCGGGGTGATCCTCGGCCATGAGCTGCGGGTCGACCCGGCCCGGCTCGGGCGGCCGCTGGAGGCACTGCTGGCGGTACAGGTGCGGCCGCACCGCCGGGAGCTGATCGGCCCGTTCGTGGAGCGGGTGCGGGCACTGCCCGAGTCCCGGGCCCTGTTCCACCTCACCGGGCCCGACGACTACCTCGTCCACGTGGCCGTGGCGAGCACCGGCGACCTCCAGCGACTGGTCGTCGACGAGTTCACCTCGCGGCCCGAAGTCGCGCGCGTGGAAACCCGGTTGATCTTCCAGCACTGGGACTGCGGCCCGCTGCTCCCGCCCACGTCAGGAATATGATCGTCAATGGTGATGACGGAGCAGGCCGCTCCGTACCAGGATGTGACCATGCCCGACACCACCGGCAGCGCGCTGCCCCGCCAGATCGCCGACGCGTACGTCGACGCGGTCACCGAACTCGACCCCATCACCGCCACGTACCTGGGGGTGCGGACCGGTCAGGACCGGCTCCCCGACTTCAGCCCCGCCGGCCTGGAGGCCCAGGCCGGGCTCGCCCGCCGCACCCTGGCCGACGTCGACGCGGCCGAGGCGACGGACGACGACGAGCGCCGCTGCGCCCGGCTGCTGCGCGAGCGGCTCACCGCCGAGCTGGCCGTGCACGAGGCGGGTGAGGGCCTGCGGGCCGTGAGCAACCTGCACTCCCCCGTCCACGCGGTGCGCGGCGTCTTCATGCTGATGCCGACCGGGACCGACGAGGACTGGGCCGCCGTCGCCGCCCGGCTGCGCGCGGTCCCGGAGGCCCTGGCGGGCTACCGGGCCTCCCTGGAGGAGGGCGTCGCGCGCAAGCTGCCGGCCGGGCCGCGCCAGGTCACCACGGTCATCGAGCAGCTCGGCGAGTGGCTGGGCGAGGACGCAGGAGCGAGCTGGTTCGCGCAGTTCGTGAAGGAGGGCCCGCAGGCCCTGCGGTCCGAGCTCGACGGCGGTGCCGCCGACGCCACCGCCGCCGTCGCCGGCCTGCGCGACTGGCTGCGCGACACCTACGCCCCCGCCGTCGAGGGCACCCCGGACGCCGTCGGCCGCGAGCGGTACGCCCGCTGGGCCCGCTACTGGACCGGCTCCGACCTCGACCTGGACGAGGCGTACGCCTGGGGCTGGGAGGAATTCCGGCGCCTCGACGCCGAGATGCGCGTCGAGGCGGAGAAGGTGCTGCCCGGCTCCACCCCACTGGAGGCACTGGCCCACCTGGACGAGGCCGGCGAGGCCGTCGACGGCGTCGACGCGGTCCGCGACTGGCTGCAGGGCCTGATGGACGAGGCCATGGCCGCGCTCGACGGGACCCACTTCGACCTGGCCGAACCCGTCAAGCACGTCGAGTCCCGCATCGCCCCGCCCGGCAGCGCCGCCGCGCCGTACTACACGGCCCCCTCCCTGGACTTCTCCCGCCCGGGCCGCACCTGGCTGCCCACCCTGGGCCGTGAGCGGTTCCCCGTCTGGGACCTGGTCAGCACCTGGTACCACGAGGGCGTCCCCGGCCACCACCTGCAGCTCGCGCAGTGGGTGTACGTCGCGGACCGGCTCAGCCGCTACCAGGCCACCCTGGGCCAGGTCAGCGCCAACGCGGAGGGCTGGGCCCTGTACGCCGAGCGCCTCATGGACGAGCTCGGCTTCCTGACGGACGCGGGGCGCCGGCTGGGCTACCTCAACGCGCAGATGCTGCGGGCCACCCGCGTCATCCTGGACATCGGCATGCACCTGGAGCTGGAGATCCCGCAGGACAGCCCGTACCGCCCGGGCGAGACCTGGACGCCGGAGCTGGGGCGTGAGTTCTTCGGGCGCTTCAACGGGCTCAGCGACGCCATGCTCGACAGCGAGATCATCCGCTACCTCGGCATGCCGGGGCAGGCCATCGGCTACAAGCTGGGCGAGCGCGCCTGGCTCGCCGGTCGCGAGGCCGCCCGCAAGGCCCACGGCGACTCCTTCGACCCCAAGGCCTGGCACATGGCCGCGCTGTCGCAGGGCTCCCTGGGCCTGGACGACCTCGTCGACGAGCTCTCGAAGCTCTAGGCCGTGTCGTCCCTCGTCCCTCCGGGATCCGCCCGGGGGGACGACGGACGCACCGCCGCTTCACCGCTCCGGGTCGGGCCAGGCCGCCACGAGCGCCCGGTAGTCGGCGAAGCGGGGGCCGGGGACGCTCTCCCGGACCGGCCGGCCGTTCAGCCAGTCCATGCGGTGGACGCCGGTCTCGGTGTCGAGCAGGCAGCACACGCCGCCGGCTGCGGCCGTGAGGCCGGTGAACACCGATCTGACGCTCGCGGACCGCTCGAACATCAGGCTCATCCCGGTGGTCGCCGCCGTGAACTCCAGCGTCGCGTAGTGGGGGTGGAGCGCGGGCGCGAACCGGACCGTCAGGTAGACGTAGCCGATGGCGACCCTCCCGAGCGCGTCGGCCTCGGGGTCCCGGGTCTCCAGGAACGCGCGTACGGCGTCGTCCACCCCGAACATGATCGAGGTGTCGAGCTCCAGCGTGCCGCTCCCGGAGCAGTCCACCGGGTCACTCCGGAAGTGGGAGGTGAACGGGACGACGATGCCTTCCCCGCAGGGCAGGGTGACCGTCAGCGGCGGCACATGCGAGGCCGGCGGCGCCAGCTTCACCAGCTCCGCCAGCGCGGCGGCGACGTTCCCGGCCGGCAGGACGATCTCGTAGGTGTAGTCGAGCCCCATGTGCATCCCTCCCCTGAGCGGCACCGATCGTGCCACGCCGGACCGTCGGAAGCCCGCGGATTTCCCGCGGGGCACGTCGCCGCCCGGTGCCTTCCTCCGATGCCCGCCCCGGCGCGGGGACCCGCCCGCGGGGAGCGGCGGGGTGGATAGGGTGAGGTGCATGGGGGTGTCACGCGGATGATTCCGAATGCTGCGCGGGAAGACGGCCGCCTGGTGCTGACGCACGGGCGGGTGGTGCTGAGGGAGCAACTGCCGGAGGAAGCGGCGCAGCTGGCCGACGGCAAGCCGGCCGGGCTGGAATGGATCGACGGCGGGCCGGGCGAGGGCACGATCATCGCGGCCGGGATGATGACGATCGCGGCGGCCGCCGCGGTGTACGCCCCGGGGTGGGGGCTGTTCGTGATCCAGCGGACCGACGACGGCCTCGCGCTCGGCGGCATCGGCTTCCACGGTCCGCCCTCCGCCGTCGACGGCCTGGTGGAGATCGGCTACGACCTGTCGGAGTCCGCGCGCGGCGTGGGCTGGGCGACGGACGCCGTGCTGGTGCTGTCCCGGTGGGCGCTGAGCCGTGCCGAGGTGCGCACCGTGCTGGCGACCACGGATCCGGGCAACCGCGCCTCGCAACGGGTGCTGGAGCGGGCCGGTTTCGGGCGGGTCGCGGACCGGGACGCCCAGTGGGCGTACGAGCTGCGGCCGGCCGGGGTGGCGTGACGGCGTAATGCGCTGTTGCTTCACCCGCCGGATGCGCCACCATCGGTGACCGTGAACACCGTGCACCCGTCCCGGACCCTCTTCCTCTCGCCGCGCGTGACCGCCACCGGACACGCGCTCGCCGCGGCCGCCCACCGGCGCGGCATGGCGACGCGTACCCTCCCCACGTGGCGGGTTCCGCAGGACGCGCTCGACGTCGTGGGCCCGTCGCTGTACGCGGGGCCGCTCTTCGCGGACGCGGTGGCGGCGGACCTGGGCCTGGGGCTGCTGGAGGCCGACGAGAACTGGCTGGCCCGGCTGCCGTTCGAACTCGTGGGGCGGCGGATCGAGTTCACGACCCTGGCGGAGGCCCGCGGGCTGCGCCGGCCCGCCTTCGTGAAGCCGCCGAACGACAAGAGCTTCCCGGCCCGTGTGTACCCCGACGGCAGCGGCCTGCCCGGTCCGGACGCGGTGGACGACGACGCTCCCGTGCTGGTCAGCGACATCGTGGCGTTCGCCGTCGAGTACCGGCTGTTCCTGCTGGACGGCGAGGTCGTCACGGGCAGCCGCTACGCGGCCCGCGGCGACCTGGACGTGGCGCCCCTGGACGGCGACCCGGCGGCCGGCGAGGTCCGGGACTTCGCCGCACGGCTGTTCGCACCCGGAGTGCCGGAACTGCCCTGCGCGGTCGTGGTCGACGTCGGCAGGACCGCCGACGGCTGGGCGGTGGTCGAGGCCAACGCGGCCTGGGCGAGCGGGCACTACGCCTGCGACGCCGACGCCGCGCTGGACGTCGTCCTGCGGGCCGCGGCGCCGCTCGCCGGGTGGGGGCCGCGGGACCGCCGGTTCCTGCGCCCGGCCGTCTCCGTCGTCCGCTGAGGCCGGCGCGCGGCGGCCTCAGCAGCCGCAGTCGTCGGCGCCCACGGGCGCGGTCAGCGGGTCGGCCGGACGCCGCGAGATGCCGTCGGCCGTCTCGTGGGCGAAGCCCTCGCGGATCCAGTACTCCATGCCGCCGAGCATCTCCTTGACCCGGTAGCCGAGGCTCGCCAGGGCGTGCGCGGCGCGGGTGGCGCCGTTGCAGCCGGGCCCCCAGCAGTACACGACGACGGGCACGTCGCGGTCGAGGAAGGCCGCGGCGAGCCGGGGGACGTCGGCGGTGGGCAGGTGGACGGCGCCGGGGACGTGGCCCTGCTCCCAGGCCTGGGCGGAACGGGAGTCGACGAGGGCGAAGCCGGGTCCGGCGCCGCTCTCCGCCGCCGTGGCGAGGGCGGCCGCGACGTCGGACACGTCGGCGTGGAAGGCGAGGCTCGCGGCGAAGTACGCGGCGGCGTCGGCGGGAGCGGCGGGCGGCACGCGCAGCACGGGGTTGTCGGCCGGGGCGGAGGCAGGGGCGGAGGCGGAGGTCTGTGTCGTCATGGCGGCAAATCTACGAGCCGCCGACGCCGGCCTGAAGGGTCGTTCCCCGGCGTCCGTCTTGCCCGGCCGGGGAAATCACTGGTACGCAGGGGGCATGACCGTGGATTCCCTCGACGCCACCGACTGGCGCATCCTGGACGCCCTGCAGCGCGACGGCCGGGCCAGCTACGCCGAACTGGCGCGTGCCGTGTCGATGTCACCGAGCGCGGTGACCGAGCGGGTCCGGCGGCTGGAGGAGGCGGGGGTGATCACGGCGTACACGGCCGTCGTGGACCTGGAGCGGATCGGCCGCCCGATCATGGCGTTCGTCCGGCTGCGCTACCCGCACGGCAACTACAAGCCGTTCCACGATCTGCTGGAGTCGACCCCGGAGATCCTGGAGGCCCACCATGTGACGGGCGACGACTGCTTCATCATGAAGGTCACCGCCCGCTCGATGCGTCACCTGGAGGAGATCACCGGCCGCGTCTCGGGCCTGGGCTCGGTGACGACGAGCGTCGTCTACTCCTCACCGCTCGCCCGCCGTGCGGTGGCGCAGGGCTGACCCCCGCTGCCCCTTGACCACCTGCAACTGGGCGGGGACGCGCTGCCGGAGCTCGGCCACATGACTGACGATGCCGACGGCGCGGTCCCGTTCGCGCAGGCCGTCGAGGACGTCCAGCACCTCGTCCAGGGTCTGCTCGTCGAGGCTGCCGAAGCCCTCGTCGACGAAGAGCGTGTCGAGGCGGGCGCCGCCCGACTCGTCCGTGACGACGTCCGCGAGACCGAGGGCGAGGGCGAGGGAGGCGAAGAAGGTCTCGCCGCCGGAGAGCGTGGCGGTGTCGCGCTCGGTGCCCGTCCAGGCGTCCACGACCATCAGTCCCAGGCCCGACTTGACGTTGCGCGAGGCACGGGCGTCGGTGTGGACGAGCGTGTAGCGCCCGGAGGACATCCGGTGCAGCCGGACGCTGGCCGCGGCCGCGACCTGTTCCAGCCGGGCGGCCAGCACATAGGTCTCCAGCTCCATGCGCAGCGTGTTCTCCCCGGCGCCGGTGGCCAGGTCCGCCAGGCGTCGCAGCCGCGCGTACTCCTCGCGGGCCGGGGCGAGCGCCCTGGTACGGCGCAGCGCCTCGGCCCGCAGCCGGTCGAGGGCGTCGCGGGTGGTGTGCGCGGCGGACTGGCGGGCGGCGGCCCCGCGCAGCCCTACGGTGGCGGTCTCGACGGCCCGCCGGGCCGCGTCGGGGTCGGCCGGCGGCAGCGCGGCGGCCTCGGCCAGGTCCAGGGCGGTGAGTTCGGCGGTGACCGCGGCCTCCTCGCGACGCCACTCCTCCGCCCGTTGCCGCAGCCGCCGCAGTTCCGTCTCCGGCTGTACGGCGTCGGCCGCCGCCTCGGGCGTGGGGAAACCGGCCTTGTAGGCGGCGTCGGCCAGGTCGGAGTCCGCCTCCTTCAGCGCGCGGGCGGAGTCCTGCCCGGCGCGGGCCGCCCCGGCCGCGGTGGCGGCGCGCTCGGCGTCCGCCGCGAGCCGGGCGCGGCGCTCGGCGACGGTGGCGTACGGGCCGCGGGCCCGGGCCAGCCGGGCGGTGAGCTCGGTGTCCTCCCGGTCGAGGAGCTCCCGGCGGGTGGTGAGGGAGGCGAGCCGGCTCTCGGCCTCGTTGCGGTCCGCGGAGCGGCGGGCGTGCTCCGCGAGGGCCCGGTCGAGCGCCTGGCGCGCCTCGGGGGCCCGCGCGGCGGCCCGCACGGCGGACCGGTACTCCTCCTCCAGCGCGGCGTGCGCGGCGGCGAGTTCGGGCTGCGGCTCCGGTCCCGCGGCGGCGAGGGCCGCGTCGTGGGCCGCGGTGAGGCGTACGACCCGATCCTGAGCGGTGTCCCGGGTGGCGGCGGCCCGCTGCTGGGCCTCCTGCGCGGCCTCCTCGTCGGCGCGGCCCACCTGGCGGCCGGTGGGGCGGGCGGGGTGCGGGTGCTCGGTGGCGCCGCAGACCAGGCAGCCCTCACCGGGGCTGAGCTGCGCGGCCAGTTCGGCGGCGATGCCGTTGATGCGGGCCTCGCGCACGTCCTGCCAGTGGTCGCGGGCGTCGGCGGCGGCGTCGCGTGCGGCGCGCAGCCGGTCCTGCGCGGCGAGCAGCGCGGTGGCGTGGGTGTCGCGTTCGCGGGCGGAGTCGAGGCGGCGGCGCGCCCGGTCGAGGGCGCCGGAGAGCTCGGCGGCGCGGGTGGCGGCGGACTGGGCGGTGTCGACGGCGCGTTCATGGCCGAGGCGCGCGGCCTCCCAGCCGTCCAGCCAGGCGGCCGTGTCGGCGATCAGCCGCTCGTCCTCGGCCGCCTCGCGCTCCACGCGCCCGCGGTCGTGGGCCAGTTCGGCGGCGCGCTGCTCGGCCCGGCCGGCGTCGGCGAGGCCGCCCAGCTCCTCGCGGAGCCGGTTCTCGTACTCCGCGAGCTGTTCGGCGCCCGCCTCGTACTGCTCGGCGGGCAGGCCCGCGCGGGCGGTGCGCTCCTCGACGGCCGCACGGGCCTGCCGGGCGGCGGCCCGCTCGCGCAGTTCCAGGGCGGGCACCACGGTCGCGGCCCGCTCCGCCGTCTCCAGCAGCCGCTGTTCGCGGGCGCGGGTCTCGCGCTCGCCGGCCATGTCGCGGGCGCGGCGCTCGGCCGCGGCGTGCCGGCGCTGCCGGACGGCGAGTTCGCGCACCGCCTCGGCCTCGCGCTGGACCTGCTCGTGCGCGCCCTCGGCGGCGGTCACGGCGAGGTCGGCGACGTCGACGCGTTCGTGTGCGGTGACGGCCAGCACGGCCGCCCAGCGCAGGATGTGCGGGGCCAGTTCCGGGTCGCCGGCCGCGACACCCTCCGGCAGCGGCCCGACCAGGGCCTCCGGGTCGTCACCGGCGGCCTGGCCCATGCGCTCGGCGAGCCGCTGCAGTTCGTCGTCCCCGGCGGCGACCCGCTGCTCGGCGGCCCGCCGCCGGGCCCGCAGCCACTCCTCGACGGCCTTGAAGCGGCCGGTGTCGAAGAGCTTGCCGAGCAGGGCGGCCCGGTCGGTGGCGGTGGCCCGCAGGAAGGTCGCGAACTCGCCCTGGGGCAGCAGCACGACCTGGCAGAACTGCTCCCGGCTCATGCCGATGAGCTGCTTCAGCTCCTCGCCGGCCTCCTGGTGGGACTTGCTGAGCGCCCGCCACTCCCCCGCCGTGTGCTCGCGCAGCAGGGTGACGGCCTTCTCCATCGTGAAGCCGGTGCCGCGCTTCTTGGGGCGCGGCTGCTCGGGGCGCCGGGTGATCTCCAGCCGCCGTCCGCCCACGGTCAGGTCGAGCACGACCTCGGTGACCGTGTCCTCCTCGGCGTGGTCGCTGCGCAGCCGATTGCCCTGCCGGCTGCCGGGGACGCCGCCGTACAGGGCGAAGCACACCCCGTCGAGCACGGAGGTCTTGCCGGCGCCGGTCGCACCGTGCAGCAGGAACAGCCCGGCCGAGGACAGCTCGTCGAAGTCCACGGTGTGGCTGCCGGCGAACGGCCCGAAGCCGGTCAGGGTCAGACGGTGCAGGCGCATCAGTCGGTCTCCGCCCGTACGGCATCGCTACGGACCGCGTCGAACGCGCCCCGCAGGACACCCCGCTCCGCGGTGTCGGGCCCGGTGCCCGGCCGCGCGCGGCGCCGGGCACCCGCCGCCCGCCCAGCGCCCACGGTGGGGCCGAGCACGACGGCGGCGTGATCGCCGCACGGCCGATCGCCCCACCGAGCGCCGGCCGCGCGGCTGCCGGCGAACGAGCCGAAGGCGGTCAGGGTCAGACGGTGCAGGCGCATCAGTCGGTCTCCGCCCGTACGGCATCGCTACGGACCGCGTCGAACGCGTCCCGCAGGACACCCCGCTC
>NZ_JBHWGA010000009.1:127421-157774 GCF_042733315.1 Streptomyces sp. NPDC059718 | reverse complement strand
GCGGTCAGGGTCAGACGGTGCAGGCGCATCAGTCGGTCTCCGCCCGTACGGCATCGCTACGGACCGCGTCGAACGCGTCCCGCAGGACACCCCGCTCCGCGGTGTCGGGCCCGGTGCCGCGGACGTGGGTCACGAAATCCTCGGCGATCTGCCGGTCGGAGCGGCCGCGCAGGCGCTGCGCGTACGAGGCGTGGGGGTCGGCGTCCGTGCGCTCGGGCTCGAAGGCCAGCGCGAGGGCGTGCGGGAAGCGCTTGCGCAGGCGGGCCATGGGCTCGTGCGGGCGGTGCGGGTCGGTGAGGGTGGCCTCGACCCAGGAGTCCTCGTGCCGTTCGTGCGCCGGGTCCTCCAGAAGGTCCTCGATGCGGCCGCGGATCCGGGCGAGCGGCCGGGGCACGGGGCAGTCGACCCGCTCGGCGGCCACGGAGCCGTCGGCGCCGAGGTCGACCAGCCACATGCTCTTGCGGTGGTCGGCCTCGGAGAAGGAGTACGCCAGCGGGGAGCCTGAGTAGCGGACGCGGTCGGTGATCGTCTGGCAGCCGTGGAGGTGGCCGAGGGCCACGTAGTCGACACCGTCGAAGACGCCCGCGGGCACGGCCGCCACACCGCCGACGGTGATGTCCCGCTCGCTGTCGCTGGGCGCGCCGCCCGCGACGAAGGCATGCGCCAGCACGACCGAGCGGGTGCCCGCGGGGCGTGCGGCCAGGTCGGCGCGGACCCGCGCCATGGCGGCGCTCAGCACCTCGGTGTGCCCGGCCCGGTCGAGGGTGAACTCCTCCCGCACCAGGGCGGGTTCGAGGTAGGGCAGCCCGTACAGGGCGACCGGCCCGTGCGCGTCGGCGAGCACGACCGGCGTGGCGCAGCCGGCCGGGTCGGTCCGCAGGTGGATCCCGGCGCGGTCGATGAGCCCGGAGGCCACGCCGAGCCGGCGGGCCGAGTCGTGGTTGCCGGAGATCATCACCGTGGGCACGCCGAGGTCGGCGAGCCGGTGCAGCACGTCGTCGAAGAGCTCGACGGCGGGCAGCGACGGCAGCGCCCGGTCGTAGACGTCGCCGGCGACGAGGACGGCGTCCACGCGCTCCGCCCGCACCGTCGCCACCAGGTGGTCGATGAACGCCGCCTGGGCGTCGAGCAGTCCGACCCGGTGGAAGGACCGCCCCAGATGCCAGTCGGAGGTGTGCAGCAACCTCACCGTGGCTCTCCCGCCCGCATGTTCCGTTCCTCCGGCTCACGTTCCGCATGCTCCGCACGGGCCCCGGTGTCCCCACCGGTCCCGTAGGCTTCGAGAGCAGGCTATCGGCCACCACTGTCAGCGCGGCGCGTGAGTCCGAATTCGGGCAAGGTCGGTCAAGCCGTGTCCCCGCCCGCCCGTACGATGACCGCCATGACGGCGAGCGACTCCGGCAGACGACTGATCGACGGCCGCTTCGAGCTGCTGGAACGACTGGGCGGCGGCGGCATGGGCCTGGTCTGGCGGGCCCGCGACACCGCCCTGCACCGCGAGGTCGCCCTGAAGGAAGTACGGCCGCCCGACCCGGACTTGGCCGAGACCGACGCCGAGGCGGCGGCGAAACTGCGGGAGCGCGTACTGCGCGAGGCCCGCGCGCTGGCCCGGGTGCACCACCCCAATGTCGCCACGATCCACCACATCGTGGACAGAACGGACCTCCCGCACCCGTGGCTCGTGATGGAGCTGGTGACCGGCGGCTCCCTGCAGGACCGGCTGGCCCGTGGCCCGCTGACCCCGCCGGAGGCGGCCACGGTCGGCCGCGGCGTACTGGCCGGGCTGCGCGCCGCGCACGCGGTCGGGGTCCACCACCGCGACGTGAAGCCCGCGAACGTGCTGCTGCGGCCCGACATGACGCCGGTCCTCACCGACTTCGGCATCGCCACGCTCCGCGACTCGACCCGGCTGACGACCACCGGCGGCCTCATCGGCTCGCCCGAGTACATCGCCCCCGAGCGCATCCGCGGCGAGGAGGGCAACCCCGCCTCCGACCTGTGGTCGCTCGGCATGCTGCTGTACGTCGCGGTGGAGGGCGTCCACCCGCTGCGCCGCGAGACCGGCATCGCCACGCTCGTCGCCGTCCTCGACGAGCCCCTGCCGCCCCCGGTGCGGTCGGGGCCGCTGGCCCCCGTGCTCACCGCCCTGCTCATACGGGACGCCGCCGCCCGGCCCGACGCCGACCGGCTGGACCGGATGCTGGCCGACGTCGAGCGCGGCACGCCGCCCGCCCCCGCGCCCGTGGACGCGGCGCCCCCCGGTTTCGGGCCCGCCCCGGCCTCGTACCCGCCGATGGCCCCCCACCCGTACCACCCCCCGCAGCCGCCGACCCGCCCCACCCCGCTCCCCTCGGCCCGGCGCGGCGGCCGTGCCGGCCGGGTCGTGGCCGCCGCCACCGCCGTCGTGGCCGTGGGGGTCGCGGGCGTCCTGCTGTACACCCTCGTCCCGGGGCTCCACGGCGGGGACGCCGACGCGAGCGGGAAGGGCGGCGGCACGGGGACCCCGAAGGACACGCACTCCTCCGGCCCCGGCACCTCCGGCACGGCGGCGCCCGAGAAGCTGCTCTCGGTGGCCGGGGGCCGCTCGATGGCGGACGTCGTGAAGTCGGTCTCGGGCGGCACCAAGGTGGTCGACCTGACCCTCTACGAGGACTACGCGATCTTCAAGGCACCGAAGAAGTCGGACACCGCGGTGTACGACGGCTACATGTACCGCGACGGCGAGGTGACGGAGTGGGGCAGCAAGGGCACCATCGATCCCGACGACACGGTCATCGACCTCAAGACCGTCAGCTGGGACACGCTCCCGGTCCTGATCGGCCGCGCGGACAAGGACTGCAAGGTCGAACACCCGAAGATGAGCTACGTGATCGTCAAGCCCGACATCATCAGCGACAAGCCGTCCCTGTACTACTACCGGGTCGACGACTACCGCACCTGCTTCATCGAGGCCACCGTCAAGGGCAAGGTCACCTACGTGAACACCGAGTGACCTCCCGGACGGGCCCAGGCCGCTACACGTCCACGAAGGCGCTGCCCGACACCTCGACGCCCGCGGTCCCGGCGGAGGCGTCGGCTAGCCAGCTCCGGAAGGCCGCCAGTTCCTCCTCGGGCACGCCCAGCTCGATGCGCACCTCCGCGGCGCCGTAGGCGACGCCTCGTACGGTGCGGCCGGCGGCGCGCAGGTCGTTCTCGATGCGCCCGGCCCGCTGGTGGTCGGCGACGACGGTGACCAGCGCGAGCTTCTGCCGCTCGACCGTGCCGAGCTCGTCGAGCGCCGCCGACACGGCGCCCCCGTAGGCGCGGACCAGACCGCCCGCGCCGAGCTGGATGCCGCCGTAGTAGCGGGTGACGACGGCGACGACGTCGCGGACCTCGCGGCGCAGCAGGACCTGCAGCATCGGGGTGCCGGCGGTGCCGCCCGGCTCGCCGTCGTCGCTCGCCTTGTGGATCCGGCCCTCGGCGCCGATCACGTACGCGTAGCAGTTGTGCGTCGCCCCGGCGTGCTCCTTGCGGACACGGGCGATGAACGCCTGCGCCGCCTCCTCGCTGGGCACGGGCGCCAGTGCGCACAGGAACCGCGAGCGCTTGATCTCGCTCTCGTGGACGTGCTCGCGCCCGATCGTCAGATACCGCTCCACCACCCCGCCACCCTACGGGAACAGTCAGGTGCCTCCTCTGGTTGACTGCTGCGGACCGGAATCGAGGGAGGACGACGTGTACGGAGACGACGCGACGGTTCGGAAGATCCTGACCGGCCTCGGGGACACCTGGGCCGTGGTGGGGCTGTCCAACAACGCCTCGCGGGCGGCGTACGGCGTCGCCGCGGTGCTGCAGCGGTACGGCAAGCGCGTGGTGCCGGTGCACCCGAAGGCCGAGACCGTGCACGGCGAGCAGGGTTACGCCTCGCTGGCCGACATCCCGTTCCCGGTCGACGTGGTGGACGTCTTCGTCAACTCCGACCTGGCCGGTGCCGTCGCGGACGAGGCCGTCGCGATCGGCGCGAAGGCGGTCTGGTACCAGCTCGGCGTGATCGACGAGGACGCGTACCAGCGCACCCGGGGCGCGGGTCCGCTCATGGTCATGGACCGCTGCCCCGCGATCGAGATCCCCCGGCTCGGCTAGCCGCCGGGGCTCCCCGGAGGTGCCGGAAATCCGCTGCGTACGGCCTGATGCCCTGTTGTAGCGTGCGCACATGCCCGATCCCGTACGCCCTGCCCGACCCGATGACGCCGCCGAGCTGGTACGGCTGCGGCGGCTGATGTTCCTGGCCATGAGCGGGCGGGACGAGCCCGGTCCGTGGGAGGCGGCCGCGCAGGAGCGGGCGCGCGAGCAGCTCGGCGGGGGCGGCGCGCGATGGCTGGGGGCGTTCGTGGTGGACGGCGACCCCGCGGTCGCGGAGGGGCCGCACCTGGCGGCGTGCGCGGTGGGCCGGGTCGAGGAGCGGCTGCCCGCGCCGGGGCACCCGGCGGGCCGGTTCGGCTTCGTCTTCAACGTCTGCACCGACACCCGCTACCGCGGACTGGGGTACGCGCGGGCGACGACCCAGGCCCTGCTCGCGTGGTTCGCGGAGCAGGGCGTGACCCGCGTCGACCTGCACGCGACCCCGGAGGCGGAGCCGCTGTACCGCAGCCTGGGGTTCGCCGAGCACTCGATCCCGCTGTCGCTGGACCTTTCGCCCGCCCCGTCCGGGCGGCCGGTCAGGGGACGTACGGCTCCGCGATGAGCGCCGTCGCGACCCGGCGGAAGCCGAGCCGGGCGTAGATCCGGGCGACGTCCTCGTCCCCCGCGGAGAGGAACACCGTGGTCAGCCCGCGTTCGCGGGCGTCGGCGACGAGCGCGCCGGTGACCGCGAGGGCCAGGCCGCGGCGGCGGGCGCTGGGCAGGGTGCCGACGCCGACGATCTCGCAGACCTCGCCCACGGGGTTGTACTGGCCGGCGCACAGTGCGGTGCCGCCCTCGACGGCCGCGGCGTGGACGGTGAGCCCGGCCCGCAGGCGGGCCTCCGCGGTCGCCACGAGTCCCGGGGCGGCGTGCAGCGGGAGCGCCGCGGCGAGTTCCGCCCGCCCGGCGGTGCCGACGGCGGTGCCGGGCTGCGCGAAGGCCAGGTGCGGAACGGTGAGCGCGCTGGGCAGCGCGGGATCGCCGGGCCGGAGCAGCCGTACGCCGACGTCCGCGGGGAGTTCCGGCGGCAGGGACGGGACGAGCGGATCCAGCACCATCAGGGGGTGCTCGTGCACGGCCAGGCCGGACGCCTGCGCCGCCTCCCGGAGGCCGGGGGTGGTCTCCGCGACCCACTCGAAGCACTCGGGCACGCCCAGCTCGCGCTGGCGGGCCCGGACCCGGTCGACGTCGGCCCGGCCGACGGTGCCGTCGGCGCCGGGCGTCGGGCGGGCGTAGAAGGGCCAGCCGACGCCCTCGCGCACGAAGAGGGTGAGCGGGCCGTGCTCCTCGGCGCGGGCGCCGGCGCGGGGCACGGCGTCGTAGTAGCGCTCCAGGCGGTCCAGCAGCTCCGTCACGCGGGGAGTCCCAGCCCTTCCAGCAGTTCCACGCCGGGCAGCGAGGCCAGCGCCTTGCCGGGCACGAGGAGTTTGCCGCGCCGGCGGCCGCTGCCGATGATCACGTACGGGGTGTCCGCGACCGCCGCGTCGACCAGCAGCGGCCAGTCGGCGGGCAGCCCGATCGGGGTGATGCCGCCGTACTCCATGCCGCTCTCGCCCACGGCGGTGTCCATCGGCGCGAACGAGGCCTTGCGGACGCCGAGGTGACGCCGCACGAGGCCGTTCACGTCGGCCCGCGTGGTGGCGAGGACGACGCAGGCGGCGAGCGTCACCTCCCCGCCGCGCTTGCCCGCGACGACCACGCAGTTCGCGGACTGCTCCAGGGCGACCCCGTACGTCTCGGTGAAGACCGCGGTGTCGGCCTTCTCGGGGTCGGTGTCGACCAGCAGCAGCTCCTCGACGGGCACCTGACCGCTCCAGGCGGTCAGTGCGGCCGCGACGGGGGCCGGAAGCAGGTCGAGCTTCTCCACTGCGGGGTGGACGTCGGTGAAGGTGCCGATGGGTGCGCGCATGTCCGGAACGCTAACAAATCCCGGGAGTTGGCGGCGCCGTCTCACTGGGGAGCGGGGACGGAGATGGCCAGCGTCATCTCCGTCACCTCGGTGCCCCGGTTGCGGTAGCCGTGCGGCGCCGCGGCCTCGAAGCTCGCGGTCGTCCCGGCGGGCACGAGGTGCTCCTGCCCGTCGACGACGAGGGTGAGCTCGCCCTGGTCCACGCGGATCAGTTCGACGGTGCCGGGCGGGTGCGCGTCCGAGTCGTGGCCCTCGCCCGGCATGATCCGCCAGGCCCACATCTCCAGCGGTCCCGGCGCCTGCCCGCCGGCCAGCAGCAGACCGCGGCTGCCTGCGGGGGTGCTCCACAACTCGACGGCCTGGTCGGCGGGGACCAGCCGCACCTTCGGCCCGTCCGCGTAGTCCAGCAGGTTCACCAGGCTCGCACCGAGCGCGTCCCCGATGCGGACGATGGTGCCCAGGCTCGGGTTGGTGCGCGCCTGCTCGATCTGGATCAGCATCCCGCGGCTGACGCCGGCGCGGGCGGCGAGCGCGTCGAGGCTGTAGCCCCGCTCCAGGCGCAGGCGCTTGACGTTGCGCGCGAGCGACTGGGCGATCAGGTCGAGGTCCGGCACCGTACCGTCCAATATGATGAATGCAGGAGTTCACTTCATTGCACTACTGTGGGGTGTACTGCACTGTTCCGTACTGTACTGCGAGGGAGCCCCATGACCGCGGTCTTCGCCCTGGCCACCAGCCTGCTGTGGGGTCTCGCCGACTTCGGCGGCGGGCTCCTCACCCGCCGTTTCCCGGCGCTCACCGTGGTCGTCGTCTCCCAGGGCGTGGCCGCCCTCGTGCTCGGCGCGGTCGTGGTCGCGACGGGCGGCTGGAGCGAGGCCTCCCCGCGCCTGTGGTTCGCCGTGGCCGCGGGCCTGATCGGCCCGGTCGCCATGCTCTGCTTCTACCGCGCGCTCGCCCTCGGCCCCATGGGCGTCGTCTCGCCGCTGGCCACGGTGGGGGTGGCGGTCCCGGTGAGCGTGGGGCTGCTGCTCGGCGAACGCCCCGGGACCGTGCAGTACGCGGGCATCGCGGTGGCCGTCGTGGGCATCGTCCTGGCCGGCGGGCCCGAGCTGCGCGGGGCGCCCGTACAGCGGCAGGCGGTGGTCATGACCCTGGTCGCGGCCTTCGGCTTCGGCGCGGTCATGTCGCTCGTGGCGGAGGCGTCCCACACCGTGACCGGGCTCTTCCTGGCGCTGTTCGTCCAGCGCGTCTGCAACGTCGCCGTGGGCGGGGCGGCCCTCGCGGTCTCCGTGCGGCGGGGCGCGCCGCCGCTCCCCGAGGGCGGCCTGCCGACGGTGCGGCGCAGCCTGCCCGCGCTGTCCTTCGTGGGCCTCGCGGACGTGGCGGCCAACGGCTCCTACGCCTTGGCGGCGCACCACGGTCCCGTCGCGGTGGCGGCCGTGCTGGCCTCCCTCTACCCCGTCGTCACCGCCCTCGCCGCCCGGGGCGTCCTCGGGGAGCGGCTCCGCCCCGTCCAGGCCGCCGGCGCCGGCCTCGCCCTGGCGGGATCGGTCCTGCTGGCGGCGGGCTGACGGCGTACCGCCGGCCGGCGGTTGCCGCGCTTGCAATCCCCCATGCCGTTTCGGCAACCTGGGGGTGTGGACGTCACGAGGAAAGAGGTGCTGGACGCCGTCGGGCCCCGGCTGCGGGAGCTGCGGCGCCGCCGCGGCATGACCCTGGCCGAGCTGGCCGAGCGGACGGGGATCAACGAGAGCACCCTGTCCCGCCTCGAGGGCGGGAGCCGCAAGCCGACCCTGGAGCTGCTGCTGACCCTGGCGGAGGTCCACGCGGTGCCGCTCGACGAGCTCGTCGGCGCGCCCCGCACCGGCGATCCCCGCATCCACCTCCGGCCGGTCACCCACGACGGCCTGACGTACGTGCCGCTGAGCCGACCCGGCGGGATCCAGGCGCACAAGCTGCTGATCCCGCCGCACCCGGGCACGGAGCCCGAGTTGAAGACCCATGAGGGCTTCGAATGGGTCTACGTCCTGGCCGGGCGCCTGCTGCTGCTCCTCGGCGACCGGCGCGTGGTGCTGAAGCCGGGCGAGGCCGCCGAGTTCGACACCCACGTCCCGCACCGGCTCGGCCCCGACGGCGAGGACCCCGTCGAACTGCTCGTCCTGTTCGGCCGGCAGGGCGAGCGGGCCCATCTGCGGGCCCGCACCGCCTGAGACGGGAGCTTTCGGGAAGCCGGGGGCGGAGGCCGGGGGCCGGGGGCCGGAAGCCGGGGGCCGGGGGCCGGGGGTCACGCTCCCGGCAGCGGGTCCAGGCCGTGCCGGCGCGCGCCGAGCACGCGCCGCGTGACCTCCGCCTCCATCCGCCCGCCGAACACCTCGGTGCCGGCGGGCCGGCGGGCCCGGGCCGCCGCACGGGCGTCGTCCGTCAGCAGGTCCATGACGATCGCGGCGGCCGCGGTCGTCCCGGCCGCCGCGGCAGCCGGAACGCCCGCCATCAGGTCGCTGACGTTCCCCGCGGCCCACACGCCGTCGACGCCGGTGGAGCCGGAGGCGTCCACCGCGAGTTGCTCCCCGAAGCCCGCCGGATGCTCCCGCACGGTCAGGCCGAGACCGCCGAGGAAGGACGCCCGTGCCGTGAAGCGCGGGGCGACCGCGAGCACACGGACCGGCACCACGTGCCCGGAGCCGAGGCGCACCCCCGCCAGCCGGTCCGCGTCGTCGGTCTCCAGACCGGTCACGGCACCCTCGACGACCCCGACGCCGAGACCCGCGAGCTGCTCCCACTGATCGGGCGTCAGATCGGCGCCGGGGCCGGGGCCGAGGAACAGTGTCACGTCCTGCGACAACTGCCGGAACAGCAGGGCCTGGTGGAAGCTCCCGAGGACCCCGACCGCGGTGTCCCGCGCTTCCCAGCCGTGGCAGAACACGCAGTGCAGCACGTCCCTGCCCCACCGCTGCGCCAGCCCGGGCACGTCCGGCAGCTCGTCGACCAGACCGGAGGTCACCAGCACCCGCCGCGCCGCCACCCGCCGCCCGTCCCCGCACACGACCACGAACCGGCCGCCGTCGCGGTGGATGTCCGTGACGCGGCCGCTGACGACGCGGCCCCCGTAGGAGGCGACCTCCTCCCGCCCCTTGCTCAGCAGTTCCAGCGGGGCGACGCCGTCGCGGCCCAGCAGACCGTGCGCCGCGGCGGCCGGGGCGTTGCGGGGCTCCCCCGCGTCGATCACCAGCACCGACCGCCGTACGCGTGCCAGGGTCAGCGCGCCGGACAGCCCGGCGGCGCCTCCCCCGACGACCACCACATCCCACACGCCGCCCGGTACCTCGGTGTTGCTGTCGCTGTTCCCGCTGTTGTTGTCGTCCATGGCGGCACGATCACGCCGGCCGCGGGCGGGAGGCAACGTTCCATGCCGGTTCGGCAAGAAACGCCGCGGACGCCAGGACTGGTCAGGCCTCGGAGGCCAGCTTCTCCTCCAGCCCCGCGAGGAGTTCCGGGTCGAGCCCCGCGAGCGCGGCCAGCTGCTGGTGGGTCGCGCCGGCGGGCACCGGCACCGGGGCGGGCGTCCGCAGCGGCGGCTCCCACCCCCGCTCGGGCGTCCAGCGCCGCACGACCCGCGCCGGCGCCCCCGCCACCACCGAGTGGTCGGGGACCTCGCCCCGCACGATCGCCCCCGCCGCGACGACGACGTTCCGCCCGATCCGCGCCCCCGGCAGGACCACCGCGCCCGCGCCGAGCCAGCTCCCCGAGCCGATCTCCACGGGCGCCGAGCGCGGCCACTGGCGGCCGATGGGCTCGTGCGGGTCGTCGTAGGAGTGGTTGTCGCTCGTCACGTAGACGTACGGCCCGCAGTAGACGTCGTCGCCGAAGACGACCGGCCGGGAGGCGATCACGTGGCTGCCGCGGCCGAGGACGACGCCGTTGCCGAGCCGGACGACGGGATCGGGGCCGAGGTCGAGGCCGGGCATCATCCCGGCCGTCAGGGTGACCTGTTCGCCGATGATGCAGCACTCGCCGAGGTGGATCCACCGCTCGCCGAAGATCGTCCCCTGCGGGAACGCCAGCCGGGTGCCCGCGCCGATCCGGCCGAAGCGCAGCGGGCCCGGGCGCTCGGCGGAGACGGCACCCGCGTCCTGGACCCACCGCCAGCCGCGGTGCACCAGACGCGAGGTGGCCCGGCGGCGCCAGGCCGCCGCGGAGGAGAACAGGTTCTCGTTTTTCGGCACCCGCTCACCGTACCGAGGGCGCCGGAGCGCGGCCGGGCGATCAGATGTGATGTGCGCCGCGTTCCGTCCACGCGACGGCGACCTGTGCGGCGAGGCGGACGTTGCCGCGCACGGCGGCGAGGTTCGCCTCCAGGCTGGCCCCGCCGGTGTGCTCGACGAGGTGACCGAGGAGGAACGGCGTGACGGCCTGCCCCGTGACGCCCTCGCGTTCGGCGGCCGCCAGCGCCTCCGCCAGCACACGGTCGTGCAGGGCCGGATCGAGTTGCTCGTGCTCCGGCACGGGGTTGGCGAGGATCACGGCGGACGGCGGCCCGTCGAGGTCGTCCTGGGCGGCCATCACGCAGGCGGCCTCGCCGGGCGTGCCGACCGTCCAGTCCACGGGCTGCCCGGAGCCGCTGAGGTAGAAGCCGGGGAACTCGCTCGTCCCGTAACCCACGATGGTGACGCCGAGGGTCTCCAGGCGCTGCAGGGTGGCGGGCACGTCGAGGATCGACTTCACCCCGGCGCACACGACGGTGATCCGGGTGCCCGCGAGCAGCCTCAGGTCGGCGGATTCATCCTGCTCCTCGGTCCAGCCCCGGTGCACGCCGCCCAGTCCGCCGGTCGCGAAGACGCGCAGCCCGGCGCGGGCGGCGAGGAAGGCCGTGGCGGAGACGGTGGTGGCACCGCTGGCGCCGGTGGCGACCGCGACGGGCAGGTCGCGGTGGCCGAGCTTGCGCATCCCCTCGTCGCCGGCGATGCGCTCCAGGCCCTTCCCGTCGAGCCCGATGCACGGCACGCCGTCCAGCACCGCGATCGTCGCGGGGACGGCGCCGGCCTCGCGCACGGCGGCCTCCAGCTCCAGCGCCACCTCGTGGTTGCGGGGACGGGGCAGGCCGTGGGAGATGATCGTCGACTCGAGGGCGACGACCGGGGCACCGGTTTCCAGCGCGATGATCACTTCGTCGGAGAACTTCAGCACGCAGTACGCGCTACCCGCCACGCGAGGGGCGCAATCACCGGACTACGGTGATCCCCATGACGGAGAGAGCCTTGATCGCGGACGTCGCCGGGCGTACGCCCCACCTGGACCCCGCCGCCTTCACCGCGCCGACCTCGGTGGTGCTGGGCGACGTGACGCTGGCCGCCGGCGCGAGCGTCTGGTACCACACGGTGCTGCGCGGCGACTGCGAGTCGATCAGCGTCGGCGAGGGCAGCAACGTCCAGGACAACTCCACGGTGCACGCCGACCCCGGGTTCCCGGCGGTGATCGGCGCGGGCGTCACGGTGGGCCACAACGCGGTGCTGCACGGCTGCGTCGTCGAGGACGACGTGCTGGTCGGCATGGGCGCCACGGTCCTCAACGGCGCGCACATCGGCACCGGCTCGCTCGTCGCGGCGGGCGCGCTCGTCCCCCAGGGCATGCGGGTGCCCCCGGGGTCGCTGGTGGCGGGCGTACCGGCGAAGGTGCGCCGTGAGCTGACCACCGAGGAGCGCGAGATGGTCCGGATCAACGCCGAGCACTACGTCCGGCTCGCCGACGCCCACCGGGCCGCCTTCACCCGGGACTGACCGCCCTGGGACCGACCGCCCCGGGACCGACCGCTCAGTCGGCGGCCGCCGCCACGGCGTCCGCCTCCGGCGCGGCCTCGTGGGCCTTCGCCGCTGCCTTGGCCCGGCGCCGCACGACCAGGAACGAGCCGAGGCCGATCAGCACGGCGGCCGCCAGGCCGATCCAGGAGAAGCGCTTGAGCCACGGCTCTGCGACGATGCCCACGTAGTAGATGACGGCCGTGGTGCCGCCCGCCCACACGATGCCGCCGAGGACGTTGGCGACCAGGAACTTCCAGTACGGCATCTTCAGCACGCCCGACAGCGGGCCGGCGAAGATCCGCAGCAGCGCCACGAAGCGCCCGAAGAACACCGCCCACATGCCCCAGCGCGTGAACGACGCCTCGGCGGTCGCGATGTGCGCCGGCGAGAAGTGCTTGGGGAAGCGCCGCCCCAGCCGGTCCAGCATCGGCCTGCCGCCGCGCCGGCCGATGGCGTAGCCGATCGAGTCGCCCACGATCGCCCCCGCCGAGGCGCAGACGCCGACCAGCCACGGGTCCACGTGCCCCTGGGAGGCGAGCAGGGCCGAGCTGACGAGGATGATCTCGCCCGGCAGCGGGATGCCCAGGCTCTCCAGGCCGATCACGAGGCCCACCAGCAGGTAGACGCTGACCGGCGGGATCGTGCCGAGCCACTCCTGGACGTGCAAGGCCGCTTCCTCCCCCTAGGGCGGTCGGATGTCGGTCGGCGCGCCGGTGCGCGCACGTCGTTGCAGGGTATCCGACGTGCAGCCCGGTGCGTCGCCTCCAGCATGCAGGGCCCCTCGGGGGGACTATGCGGTGGCCGTGCGTTCCCGCGAGGGGCGCCGCGGCCGACGCTCAGCCCTGCACCAGCACGAGGATCCCACCGGCCAGCAGAAACAGCCCGCCCGCGAGGGCGATCCAGCCGAGCACCCCAAGAACCGCCGGCCGCAGGATTACCAGCGCGGATGGCACGGCCTCCGCGCCCATCTGCCGCCGCCGCAGACCAAGCGCTCGCGCCCCGGCGAGCAAGCCGAGAAATCCCGTAAGAAGATACGCCATCACAACACCCTTCGATCACCCGTAAATGCTTTGCACGTCACAGCGCGACTCGATGGCATACGCCCTGGCTCCAGCACCCCAGCGGGACAAAAAGATGCTTTTCGCAGTTTTCTCGACACGTGGCGCGACTTCCCGACTAAAGCCGTGAATACATTTGCGGCTTATCGAGATCGGCACACGCAACCCTCGCCCACCGAACCTCTCCTTGGCTAGTAGTTTTCGTACCAATCATCTCCGCCTTCGCGGAGGCGACGAGCAAGGTAATCTCCCAGGTCGTTCGCGACCCACTTACGACTATCACTCTCGTGCTGCCATACGAAAATATCCGCCCTGGCGGGGTGGAGCACGAAGGCAAACTGGTCCCCGCCGCCGTTATCACCGAAGAAGAGAAAGGAATCAAAGGGCATATAGAGCTCGGCAAAGGAACTACTCTGCCGAAATTTCAGGTTCCCCTGGACGATTCTCTCCAGCGACCAGACGGCATCTGAACTCGTTTGCCCCACAATCCCATCCGTCTCGGAAAGGAGGCCCTTGAGCCCCACCGGAATGGACTCCCCCAGCAAACGTTCGGCTTCGTCAAGGTCAGCAGGGAGTACCGGATCCTTGAACCTCGCACCCGCATAAGCCTCTGTGGCCAGCTCTCTCCACACAAGAATTCCCCTTCACTCGATTTCCCATCCTGCGACGTCAGGATACAACATCCGACCCCGCCCCGCCTCTAAGCCACACCGAGGCTGGGCGGGGTTGGATGAAAGAGCCGGCCGGTGACATCCGAATGGTCAGCGAACTCTCGGTTCGAATTCCCCACCAAGGAAGTCGTCAATGAACGTCGCATAGTCCAAGACCTGCTGCCTCGTGGCCGTTGGATTCGCCGCATAGAATCCATTCCACAGAATCCGTATGCGACTCAGATGGAGATCGCTGTTGACGCTGCTTGGAATTCCACGCAGATTTTCAGGAGCGTTCAGCTCATCAATCGTGAAGAGTCCGGGATATTTCTTGAGCGCCTGTCGCTCCACGGCATGATGAACCCAGTACCCATCACTCTCCTTCACGCTCGGATTTGCGTTGAAGAAGTTATCTCGATAGTTCGTGCTGACAGGAGCGCCGCTGCCGACGGCGGCGGGCGCCCTGGTCGGGACATCCGGACTGATGGGATCACCGCACGCGTTGTGCACGAGCACGGGAATCGAGCCCACCAGCACGTAGTACGTGTGCAGTTCGCGGACCGTGAGGTTGTACCGGTCGGCCGCACCCGGGGTGGCCCGGACCTTGGCGATCAGGACGTGGTGGCCGTCCGCCGTGGTGAGGGCGTGGCCGGCCCTGAGTTTGGCCGCGGGGACCCACGTGTGGGTGGTGGCGTCCCAGAAAGGGTGCTCGAAGGTCGTGTGGAGCGTCGCAGTATGGCGGCGGCCGGTGCGGACCGTGACGTCGATCAGGTCCTTGTCGTGGTGGACGAGGGTCGCGACGACCTCGCGGGGGCCGGCGTGCTTGCCGGTCCGGGCGTTGGCGGCCTCGACCTTGTCACCGGTCCTGATCTTGCCGATCGCCTTGGACTTGCCGCCTGCCATGAGGACGGGCGTGTCCGGCGCAAAGCTGCACTGCGTGGGTGTCTCGGTACCCGAGTTGCCGGTGCTCGGCTTGTCGGATGTGGCGGCCGCCTTCTGTGCGCCCGCAGCCTCGTCCTGGGAGCTGGACTTCTTGGGCTTGGCCGCGTTGGTGCCGGCCGAATCGCTCGCGGATTCCTTGCCGGCGCTCGAGGCGGCCGCGGCGTCGCCGGATCCGCCGGAACTGCCGGTGGCGTCGTGAGGGGCCGGTTCCGCCGCGGCCTTGGGGGCGGCGTCGGTGCCGCCTCCGGCGGGTGGTGACTCGCCTTCCTCGGCGTGGAAGCCTCCCCCTCCGGCGCAGCCCATGGCCGCGCAGTCGCCGCCGAACATTCCGCCGATCATCCCGGCGCCCTCGCCCATCCCGATGATGCAGGCGGGGGCGGCCACCACGGTTCCGGCGCAGGCAGACGCAACCACCGCCACGGCGACGACCACGACCACCACGGTGACGACGACCTCGACCACGGGCAGGGACTTCTTGAAGTAGTGCCCGGCGCAGCCCCAGAAGCCGTGGCAGCCCCCGTGGTGCTGCTTCTTCTTGCCGCTCGACGTGCTGCTGTCCGACTTGCTGATGTCGGCCATGCACTTGGAGTCGCAGCCGCCGCCACCGCCGTCCGCCGCCGCCAGCATCAGGCCGCTCGGGTCCGCGCTGCTCGCCGGGTTGTCGCCGGCGTAGGTGTAGCCGCCCATCTGGTTGGGGTCGCCCGGTTCGAAGACGGGGTCCGGGGTCAGGAAGCGGCCGAGGAGGGGGTCGTAGTTGCGGGCGCCCAGGAGGTTGAGCCCGGTCGTGGCGTCGGCGGGTTGGCCGAGGAAACCGTGGTTCTCGTCCGGTGCCACCCAGGAGCCGGGCTTGGTGCCCCGAGGGTTGCCCCAGGGGTCGTAGGACCGTCGGGTGACCGCCAGGGTGGAGGCGTCGATCGCGGTGACGGCCGTGCCCTGGCCGTTGGCCACCTCGTAGCTGACCGTGCCGCTGCTGGAGCGGGTGACGGTGGTGCCGTCCGGGCCCGTGACGTTCCGCAGTCCGGTCCAGGTCTTGGCCGTGACGTTGAGCGTGATCTGCTCGGCGCCGCCGAAGAGGTAGAGGACGCGGGTCTTGTCGGCGCCGTCGACGGCGGAGGTCTGCTCCAGCAGGTCGCCCTGGGCGTCGTACAGGTACTTGCTCGTGTTGGAGTGGGTGCCGGACGTCGTGGTGACGGTGGCCGTGCGGCCTTCCGCGTCGTAGGTGAAGGTCTGGCTCTGGCCGGCCGGTATGGCGCCACCCGCGGCGCCGGTCCAGGTCTGGCCGCTGCCGCCGCAGGCGGCGATGGTCAGCTGGGTGCCGTTGGTGGCGGAGGCCCCCGGGTCGGTCAGGCAGACCGCGCTGTTGGCGTTGCTGACCAGGGTTCCGGTGGTGGTGACCTTCCACTTCTGGGTGGCGTCGGTCTTGCAGGTGTCGATCACCACGAGGGTGCCCGCTGTGGTCGCGTTGCCGACGGTGTCCAGGCACATGCCGAGGACCTTCACCGTGCCGTCCGTGCCGATCGTCCACTTCTGGCTCGTGGATCCGCTGCAGGTGGAGATCTGCACCTTGGTGCCGGCCGTGGTCGACCCGCCCGCGTCCTCGATGCACCGCTTGCCGCCGCCGGAGATGGTGAAGCCGGTGGACAGCGGGCCGGTGGATGTGACCTTCCGGCTGATGGTGTCGCCGGCGTTCACGTTGCCGTAGGCCGGGTCGGCGTACGTGGAGGTGGTGGTCGCGGTGCCGGTGCCCGGGTTGGTGGTGGTCGCGGCGCCCGCCTGGTCGGGCAGGGTGGCGGCGACGGTGCCGTCGGTGCCCGGGTAGGTGATGGCCTGGGTGGTGTCGTTGAGGGCGTTGCCGGTGGTGTCGTGGTTGGCCATCCCGACGCGGTCGCCGAGTTGGTCGTAGGTGTAGGTCTGCCAGTAGGGCGCCGGGCCGCCGACGGTCGTGGTCCGGATCGGCGACGCGGTCGTGGTCTGCACCGCGGCGGAGGTGCAGCCGCCGACGGCGCCGACGGGGGCGGTGGCGGGCGTGGTGATGCCCGCGGTGTCCGTCCACGCGGCGGTCAGCCGCTGGAAGGAGTCGTAGGTGAAGCACTGGGTGTCGTGGGTGGTGCCGTTCTGCAGGTCGTCGATCGCGGTGAGTTCGCCGGCCTGGTTGTACCGCAGGTTGACGACGTCCAGGGCGGTCGTGGACGTCTGCAGCATGCTGCTGGTCTGGGTGACCCGCCCGGTGGTGCCGTCGTACTGGGCGAAGGTCGCCAGTTCCTTGCCGACCGGGCCGTAGTTGGCCTGCAGCGGCCGCCCGAAGGCGTCGTGGACCGTGGCGTCGAGATAGGCGGGCGTGTTGGCGCTGTTGATGAACCCGCCGATGCCGTCGAGGTTGCCCTGCTGGGTGTAGCCGTAGTCGATGTCCTCGGCGGGCAGATGGCCGTCCGCCTGGTAGTGGATGGTGGACAGCAGCCCCACGTTGGGCGTGTAGGCGGAGGTGGAGGTGTAGGTGACCGTGCCGCTGGTCGGAGCGGTGCTCTGGCCCGCGGCCGCGAACCCGTCGGAGGCCGGGACCGTCAGCGTGGTGCCCTGGGGCTGGTAAGCGGTGTTGTAACCCGTGACCGCCTGGGTGTAGGCGCTGCCGGAGGCGCCGCCCACGTAGCGCGTGGCGGAGGTCTCGTAACCCTTCTCCAAGGTGTCGTAGATCCGGGAGGCGAGCAGTTTCGACTGGTCCGGAGTGGCGGACCAGGCGGCGGCGTACTCGGCGGTGGGACGGTTGTCCCAGTCGTAGGTGTAGGAGAGCACCTGGCCGCGCGGGTCGGTGGTCTGCAGCAGGTTGCCCGCCACGTCGTACTTGTCGAACGTGGTGGTGCCGGTGTTCGGATCGGTCTGTGACTTCTTCTGGCCGAGCAGGTTGTAGGTGTACGACCAGGAGTTGCCGGCGTTGTCCTTGATCGAGTCGATCTGGCCCGCAGGGGTGTAGGTGTAGCGCGTGGTGGCGTCGGCGGACGCGACGGCGTTCGCGGTGCCCTGCTTCCACAGCACGGTGGAGCCGTTGGAGGCGACGACCGCGGCGGTGGAGTCGTTGCGCACCTGGAACGTGGCGCCGGTCACGGCCGTCAGGCCCGTGGTCCACAGCTGGGCGGCCGCGGTGCTGTAGACGACCAGGTTGCCGTCCGTGCCGAACCTCGCCCAGGCACCGGTGTTACCGCCGGTGCCGGACGACCAGATCGTCTTGCCCGTCGCGAGGGCGGAGAGCACCAGGTTGCCGTCGGCCTGCATCGCCAGGCGCACGCTGTCCGAGGTCAGTGACGTCCCCGAGGGGATCACCGAGCCTCCCGTCAGGGTGACGGTGCTGCCGGAGTTCTTCACCACGGTCCTGACCGTCTGGCCGACGGCGTTGGTGAAGGACGCGGTGGAACGCCCGCCGGCCGGCGCCGTGGTGTCGACCTCGTCCGCGCCGGGATAGGCGGTGGAACTGTGCCACTGCTCGACGGCCTGGTGCCACAGGGTCTCCCTGAGCGGGCGGCCCTGACCGTCGTAGGTCGTGGTGGTCTCGGCGGGGATCTGGTTCTCGTTGGCCGCGTACAGCGTGGTGGAGGGGAAGTTGTCCGGCTCGGAGTACGCCGAGTACGACGCGGTCTGCCAGCCGTGCGAGTCGTAGAAGGTGTCCGAGATGACCCGGCCGGAGTTGGAGTCGCCCATGGCGGTGGACTGGGTCTGCCGCGGCTGCAGCATTCCGTCGTAGATCGTGATCGAGGTGGCGTAGGTGCCGTCCTCGCGCAGCGTCCTGGAGGTGACCGTGGACGGCGCACCCGGCTGGGTGATCGTGCCGCCGGGTGCCGGCACGGCGCCCGGGTTGATCGAGTACGCGAAGGTCCGGTCCGCGCTCTGCCCGGCCGCCTTGTCCCGGCCGGGCAGCCACACCGCGGTGCGCCGGCCGAGCGCGTCGTAGGTCATGTCCGTCTTGCGGCCGTTGGCGTCGGTGTTCTGCAGGGGCAGGCCGCGGAGCGCGTCGAGGGTGGACTTGACCTCCCAGCCCTGGCTGTTGACGGAGACCTTGGCCGTGGCGTCGGTGTTGCCGCCGGAACCGCTCCACGCCGGGGTGAAGTCGGTGTGGGTCTTCTGCCCCGTGGCGTCGTAGGCGTCGGTGATCCGGCCGCCTCCGTCGTACTTCATGGCGGAGGACGTCTGCCAGTTCTCCGTGGTGCCGGTGAAGCCCGTGGCCGTTTGGGTGCCGGTGACCTGGCCGGCCGCGGTGACCTGGCCGAAGGTGCCGAGTCCGGCGGGCGTCCCGTCGCCCGCGTAGTAGATCTTCTTGTCCGTCAGCAGCGTGGTCGCGCCGGGTATGGTGGCGCATCCTCCGAGCACCGAAGTGACCCGGTCCGCGTAGGACAGCATCATCGTGTTCGACGCGGGCGGGCTCGCGTAGGTGGTGGTGGCGCACTTCTCCTGAGCCGGGTCCGTCCCGTCACCGTGGCCGTTGACGGTCGAGACGCGGCCCTGGCCGTCGTACCCGGTGTCGGTCGTGGTGTGACGCCAGGTGCCGTTGGCGAGGAGTTCGTACTCGCGGGAGCTGCTGGCCTTGATCCGGTGCGCGGTGAGCGGGGGAAGGGTGGAGGCCGTCGGCTTGGTCCCGCCGGGGTCGTCCTCCTGGGTCCAGGCCGTCCACGGCGTCCGGTCGGCCGATGCGGTGGTGGTGAAGGTGAACGGGCCGTTGACGCTGACGGAGCCGACCGTGCCACCTGCCTCCGTGTACGAGTCGTCCTGCAACGTGGTGCCGGCCAGTTGGTCGTCGTCGGGCACGCTCAGCACCGTGCTGCCGCCGACCTTGGCGTCCACGGTGACGGAGCGGCGGGTGCCGTCGGCCTTGTAGTCGCCGTTCATGCCCTGCAGATACGTCGTGGTCTGCTGGGTGACGGGCTCGGGAGCCTGGCCGGTCTGCACGGTGACGGTACGGAAGCCGCGGAACTGGTCCCAGGTGCGGTACTGGTCGTCCGTCAGGTCGGAGTCGTCGCGATGCCAGGCGGACCCTGCGTAGCTGTAGCGGGAGACCTGGGTCTCCGAACCGGCCGGGTTGTTCCGTGCGTCCGGCTTGTACTGGCCGGCGATCGTCAGGTCGGAGACGGCCACGCTGTTGACCGTGACCTTGTTGAACCAGTCCGGGATCGGCTTGGAGGCCCCGGGGACCGTCCAGTAGACGGGGTAACAGGAATTGGTGTTGCTGTCCGCCTGGGACATCGACAGCGTCCTGCCGGCGCACGGCTCGGCGTTGTACTCGACGGCTATGGACTCGCCGGTCTCCGTCTGGATGGAGGAGATGCGGGGCCGGTACAGCGGCGGAGCGGACGGGGAGTCGTCGTCGACCCGGTTGTCGATCTCGGTTCCGGTGAACGACACCTGGTTCAGCGCGATGTCGCTGTTGCCGTTGCCGTAGGTGTCCTTGCCCGTGTGACGGACCGACTGCAGCCACATGACGGCCTGCAGCATTCCGGTGTCCTTGGGATCCACCGTGGTGCCGGTGACCGGGTCGACGGTGCCGCCCGCATCGGAGTAGACCTGGCCGAGCTGGTACGTGTCGACCGCGGTGAGCTGGTCGGACGCCTTCACGTGGACCTTGGTGGTGATGGAGTCCAGTCGCGTGGTGGTCCAGAAGCTGGGCCCCGCGGTGATGCACACGTCGTCGGGGACGTCGGTCGCCCCGTCGGGGAGTTTGGTGGAGTCCGTCGAGTCGCAGTGCAGGTCCCAGGGCACGTCCGGCCAGTGGGTCGCCGTGTTGTCCTTGAGGTTCGAGGCCGAGCAGTCGGTGAAGGTGGAAGTGGTCTGGCACCGCTGCGCCAGGCCGAAGTCGACCTGGGCCGCGGCGGTCCGGCCCGCCTGCTCGTCGGACAGGGTGTAGCCGTACGAGATCAGCGTCAGCGCGCCGCCGCGGGTGTAGGCGGTCAGGGTGCCGGTGTCGCCGTCGGCGGCCTGGCCGCCGCCGAGGTCGTAGTAGTTGCTCTCCGTGGTGTAGTCGTAACGTTGCACGAATCCGGTCGGCGAGACCACGAAGTCGAGGTTCCAGCGCCAGCCCTCGGGCTTGTCGCACGTGGAGGCCTTGCCCTTGGCGCTGTCGTGGCAGGGATCCGAGGAGCGCGGATGCAGCACGGGCACGCCCCAGGCGGAGTGCGTGGAGGGGTCGCCGGGGTTCGAGGGCATGGTGGCGCCGGTGCCCGGGCCGCTCGGCGAGTGGTCCGCGCCGAAGTAGGCCGCGGTGCCGTCGGCGGTCAGGACCCGGTAGTAGACGCCGTCCTGGAGGCCGTTCGCGGCGCCGGACAGTTCCTGGACGAGGGTGCCGTCGTCGCCCTGCAGCCTCCACTGCTTGAGCTCACCGGGCACGCTCGGGTCCGTCCCGTCGGGCACGAGCACACCGGAGTGGGCGCCGAAGGACAGCGTGGCGTTGTCCCCGCCCCAGCACTCGTCCCCCGATCCCTTGAGGATCTTGTCGCCGTCGGAGTCGAGGAGCGAACCGCAGGCGCGGTAGCCGCGCTCCACGTATCCGACCTGGTAACTCCAGCCGTCACCGACCCAGGACGCCTGGGAGTTGCGGGCGGAGGTCTCGCCGTCGACGGACTGCGAGTCGTAGCTGAGGCCGACCGACGGCGCGTTGCCGCCGATCGCGGCGGGCACGGAGATCGGGTAGGCGTAGGTGAACGAGCCGGTGGCCGAGGCCTGCCAGGTGCCGGCTCCCGACAGTGTGGTGGCCGCGTAGTCGCCCTGGGAACCGGAGTTGCCCGAGGTGACGGCGAGCGCCGTGGTGCCGGTGTCCGCGGCCATCGGCGCGGTGTGCGCCGACATGGTCCTCGGCCCGTCCGCGTCGCCGTCCGTGTCCCCGTCCGTCTCGTCTTCCGGTTCGGCGGCGGGCGCGGAACCCAGGGTGACGGTGGCCGTCAGCTGCTCGGCGCCGGCGCGGTTGGTGAACCGCAGGGGGGTGCGCTTCCGGCAGGCGGGGAGCGAGGGCGTGGTGAGCGCGCAGGCGGGCAGCTGCACCAACTGCAGCCGTGAACCGAAGCCTCCGCCGTAGGCCCTGGCTATTCCCGCGTAGTCGACGACCACGCGCACCCGGCTGCGTGCGGCGGTCGCACGGGACGGGGTGATGCCCAGCAGCATGCCGTTGGCCCCGGCCCGGAGGGTCTGCGTGTGCGAGGCGGTGCGCACGCGGACTTCGCCGGTACCGTCCCCCGCGTCCGCGGACGCCACCCAGACGGGGAGTTCGCCCGCCTTGACGGGCTTCGCCGCGGAGTGGGAGTCGAGCACGACCGTGGCGGTACCGGGCTTCGGCCACACCGGCGGCTGCGCGCGGTAGGTCCCGAGCGCCTTGTACCCACGGGGCTGACCGGCCACCTTCGCGTGCAGCCCGTGCCCTCCCACAGCCGGGACGTCCGCGACGGCCTTCGGGTTCCACACCGAACCCTCGAAGTGGAACCCACCGTGCCGGCCGAACGCGTCATCGGTGTGGAGGGGAAAGAATCCGGGAGTGCCCAGACCGGTGGCGATCGTCACGGGAAGAAGCAGCGCGAAAAGGGCAACCGGAATTGTCCAGAGACCCAGCTTGCCGAGGAATGTCCGGTGCCACACACCAGCAAACCAGCGCCGTCTGCCGCTCACGGGCAACCCCCCAGGAAAACGGTCCTGAGGGACCGTCATGTCTTTGGATCACACGTGCGAGTGATCGACCGGAGGGTATGGGGGGCCATGATCGCGTCTCAATGCCCTTTGCGATCTCGTTGAACAGACCGTGCATCAACTTTGAAGTTCATGTGTATTTTCTGTACGCAAATGATCACTGCCGCGCGGCAACCGGGCTTCCCCCGGCATTGCATGCACTGCCCGACAAAGCCGACCAGGCACGGAACGAGCACAGAGCGCCGTCCGTCATGTCCGCGACCCGAAGGAAGTCCCGTTACGTGTTGAGCCCATCGATCCACATACGTCACAGACGCGTTGCCCGTCGCCGTCTCACGATGTTCGCCACCGCACTCACCCTCCTGGCCGCCCTTCCCGCGTTGCCCGCGGCCGCTGCCGCTGCCGCTTCCCCCACCCCGGCCGACCCTCTGCTCGCCGCGCGGGGACAGGCCGTGTCCACCGGAAAGCCCGTCATGGTGGACGCGCTCACCACGGAGACCTCCACCACCGAGGCGCTGCCGGACGGCACCTTCGTCAACACGACCAGCCCTCTGCCGACCCGGGTGCGCAAGGACGGCTCCTGGACCCCGGTGGACGCCACCCTGATCGCCGACGGCGACGGCGGGTACGCACCCAAGGCCACCCCGAACGCGGTGACGCTCTCCGGCGGCGGCAACGGCCCGCTGGTCACCCTCACCCACGCCGACGGCCCCGGCATGACCCTGACCCTGCCCTTCACCCTGCCCGCGCCGAGGGTCAGCGGCGACACCGCGCTCTACCGATCCGTGCTGCCCGGCGTCGATCTGTCGGTGTCCGTGACCGACCAGGGCGGCTTCAGCGACATCCTGATCGTCCACAACGCGGCCGCCGCGGCCGATCCGCAACTCAGGAAGCTCACCCTGGCCGCCGACACCCGCGGCCTCACCCTGGCCACCACCGACGCGGGCGACGTGCGGGCCACCGCCGCCGACGGCGACCTGGTGTACACCAGCCCGCAGCCGCTGATGTGGGACTCCGGGACCACCCCGGTGATGCTGCAGGAACTCGGCAGTACGCCGGACCCGGCCGCGGGCCTGACGTCCTCCGTCGAGGGGCCCGGCGCGGGCGCCACCACCGAGCCGGTCGCCGTGGCCGTCGGCGGCGACACCCTCACGCTGACCCCGGACGCCGGCGTGCTCACCGGCCCCGGCACCACGTATCCGGTGTTCATCGACCCCTACACCAATCCGGTCTCCTCCACCGCGGGCCACTACACCGAGGTCTACTCCAGTTCGACCTGCGAGAACTCCCCGCAGTACGACAAGGCGCAGACCAACGGCCAGGGCGTCGGGTACCAGCGCTGGGGCGGTGCCTGCGGTGTCGGCCTGGAGCGCTCGTACTGGGCGATCAACACCGGTGGACTCCATCCTGCGTTCGTCGTCGACAGCGCCTCCGTGAAGATCTCCACCACCTATGCCGCGAGTTGGTCCTGCAGCCAGAACCAGCCGGTCACGCTGCACACGACGAACTCGATCAGCTCCGGCACCGACTGGCTGTCCAGGCCCGGCGCCCACGACACCGCGTTCCCACCGGTGACCGACACCGTGCCCAGCGGCGCCAATTCCAGCAGTTCGTGCAGCAACAGCACCGCGACCTTCAACGTCACCGCCGCGGTCCAGAAGATCGCCGACCAGGACGGCGACGGCTACGACGCGGACGGCACCTTCGGCGCCGCCTCCAACACCTGGACGATCGGCCTGTACGGGAACGAGTCGCAGACTTCGGGCAACGACGACTACCTGCGGATGTCGACCACGCTGACCCTCACCACCAAGTTCGACATACCGCCGGACGTGCCCGACAACCTGCACATGACCCCGGCCGCCACCGGCGCCTCGGCACCCTGCACGACCAGCGGTGTGGGCTGGATCGGCGCCACCACGTACTCCGACGCCGGCAGCAACATCACGCTGCACTCCACCGTCGCCACCCAGATGTCCGGCGAGCACGTCAAGGCGCACTACTACGTCTGGGACCGCACCATCGACCCTGACGGGGACGGGAACGGCGCCGCCGTCTCCACTCCGGACAGCTCCTTCCTCGCCTCCGGAGCGGATGCTCCGATGGGCATCGGCGCCACCCTCAAGGACGGTCACCAGTACGGCTGGGACGTCTACGCCGAGGACGACTCGAGCCAAGGACTCACGTCCGCCAAGTCGGAGCACTGCTGGTTCACCACCGACTTCACCGCCCCGCAGAGCCCGGACGTGACCACCAACCCGTCCTTCCCTCCGGTGGGATCCGGGCCCGTGGACGCCGACAAGGTCGTGTACGCCGGTGTCGGGAAGACCACCGACTTCACCGTGGCCGCCGCGGACAACGCCGCCGCGGACACCACCTGCGACCCGGGTCCCTGCAGGTCCAGCGGAATGGACCACTTCCTGTGGCAGCTGGACTCGGCGCCCACCGCGGCCGACGGCACCAGCGCCGGCATCACCGGCACGGACGCGCAGGGACGGTCCACCGGCAAGGTGACGGTGCCGATCACGGACTGGGGCGTGCACACCCTGTACGTGGCGGCCGTCGACAAGGCGGGCAACATCTCCACCAACGTCTCGGGCTACACCTACACCGTCCCCTGGAACCCGGCGACCAAGATCAAGCCGGGTGACATCTCCGGGGACGGCGTGCCCGACCTGCTCGCCACCACCAAGACCGGCGACCTCAACATGATCCCGGGCAACCTCGACCCCGCCCAGAACACCGGCGCCGTCCAGATCGGGCCCGTCACCGGCACGCCGCCACCGGTCACCGGCCCGGTCACCGTGGCCACCGCCGCCGATTCACCCGACCACACCGGTTGGAACAACTACCTCATCGCCCACCGCGGCAACCTCCACGGCTCGGATGTCGACGACCTCTTCGCCTACAACAAGGTGAGCAAGCAGCTCTACGTCGTCAAGAACGACCTCGACCCGGTCGACGACGCCTCGTTCCCGAGGATTCCCTACTCCACGTTCGGCGGCTTCATCGGCGAGAGGTTCGACGTCGTCACCAAGGACGCATGCGCGCCGTCCGACGTCGTCGCGGACGACACGCGCTGCCGCGGCACCGACTACAACAGCCAGGGCTGGAACGTCAGCCAACTCATCACCCCGGGCAACGTCTTCGGCAACAGCTACGACTATTCCGCCGTCATCACCGTCGAGAACAAGGAGCTGTGGATCTACCAGTCCGACGGCGGTTACCACCTGAAGAACCCGCTCCTGCTGGGCGACGGCGACTGGACCGGGCAGACCCTGATCGCCGCGGGGACCTTCAAGGGCAGTCCCGTCCTGTGGTCCCGTGACAACACCACCGGAGCCCTGTACAGCTACCCGCTCTCCGTGGACGGCGACACCCTGGTACCTGCCCTGCTCCATCCCACGGTCCACACCGCTCTCGGGCTCACCCTCGCCCCGGCGGCCTTCCCGGTCGTGGCTTCCCCGGGAGACGTCAACAGCCCGGTCGCGACCGGCACGAACGGCGGAGGACCGGACGGGATTCCCGACCTCTACACCGTCGACACGTCGGGCCAGCTCATCGAGTACAACTACCGCCAGAGCCCCGTCCTGACCTCACCGCCCACCTACTCCTTCGCCTCCCCGGTCCCGCTGGGTTCCGTGACCGACACCGCGAGCCACTGGTGGAAGCTCGCGGAAGGTACCGGCAGCACGACGGCCGACAGCACCGGCACCCTGGGTACCACTCTGACCGGTGCGTACAACTGGACCACCGACGCCGCCCGCGGCAAGGTGCTCAACCTCAGCGGTACCACGGGTTACGGTGCCGCGTCCGGACCTGCCGTGGACACGTCGAAGAGCTTCACCGTCTCCGCCTGGGTCAAGCTCAATTCGGCCTCCGCCAACAGCACGTTCGTCTCACAGAGCGGCACCGTCAACAACGGTTTCCAGCTCTACTACTCCTCCGGCGCCCAAGCCTGGGCCTTCGGACGATGGAGCACCGACACCACCAGCGGAGTCTGGCGAGCCGCCTACGGCAGCAAGCCGGTCACCGGACAGTGGACCTACCTGGTCGGCGTCTACGACGCCCCCGCCAAGGAAGTCCGTCTGTACGTCAACGGCCGGCTCTCGGCGACCAGGGACTGGACCTACACCCCCTGGAACGCCACCGGCCCGCTGCAGATCGGCCGCAAACTCGCCGCCGGCACCTACGCCGAGTACGCCAACGCGGCGCTCAGCGGCATCCGCGTCTACCCCACGGCGCTGCCTCCCGCTGACGCCGCCGGCACCGGTGACAGCCCCAAGGTCGTCCAGCTCGACTGAGAGCCTCGGCCGCACCGCCTCCAGGACCCGTTCCGGCCCCACCGCCGGGACGGGTCCTCCCGCAACCGCGTCAGTTGTTGGGGCGCAGGGTCCACACGATGGTCATCTCGCCCGTGACGGCGCCGTCCTCGCGCGCGAGGGCGACGGTGACGGGGAACTCGGGGCGCTCGCCCTTGTCGAGGTCGGCGATGACGTCGGCGGCGGGGCGGCCGAGCCGGGCGGTGGCGGTGACCGGGCCCATGGCGAGCTTCTTGTAGCCGATCTCGGCGCGGACGGCGAGGGGGACGGCGCGGGAGAGCTGGTCGGCGAAGGCGGCCAGGACGACGGCGCCGCTGGCGGTCTCGGCGAGGGTGAACATCGCGCCAGCGTGGGGGCCGCCGACGTGGTTGTGGTAGGCGGGCTGGTCGGGGAGGCGGACCACGGCGCGCTCGGCGGTGGTCTCCAGGAACTCGATGCTGAGGGTGGCGGCCATCGGCACGGTGGCCGCCATGAGCTCGCCTATCTGGGGCTGGTTCTCGGACATGGCCGGATGTTACCAGCAGGTAATCAGCGCTTCCGTGGAACCGCGGCCGCTCAACCCCTAGTGTTCCCAGCCATGTGGCCAGGACAGCAGCAGCCGGGGGAACCGCAGTATCCGCAGCAGCCCCCGCAGAATCCGCCCCAGTGGGGGCAGCAGCAGCCCGACCCGTACCAGCCGCAGCAGCACCCGGCCTACCAGCAGCCTCCGCAGATGTGGGGGCCGCCGCCGGGGCCGGGTGGGCCGAAGCCGCCCGGGGGGCGGCGGGGCGCGGTGGTCGCGGTGTCGGTGGTGGCCGCGGTCGCGGTGGTCGCCGCCGGTGTCCTGGTCGCCGTGAAGCTCACCGGCGACGACAAGGGCCCGCAGGCCGGCCCGTCCGGCAGCGGCTCGCCGGTCGCCTCGGAAAGCGCCCCGGACGCCCCCGCCCCCACGCCCTCCGCGTCCGGGAGCGAGGAGGGTGAGCAGGGCCCCGGCCCGGACGACGCCCGCGGCAACCCCGGTGAGGACACGATCAGGCCCGTGGTGCCCGGCTGGCAGACCGTCGTGCGCAGTGACATGGGCGTCGCCTACGACGTCCCCGCGGGCTGGACGGTCAAGCCGCAGGGCCTGCTCATCGGCTACGAGTGGGACGACAACCGCGTCGTCACCGGGGGCGCTGCCGTCCTCGACGAGAAGTGGTGCGGCACCGACGAGCGCGGCCTGGCGGGCGTGAAGGGCGGCAAGGGCGCCAAGAGCCTGAAGTCCGAGGCCGCCAACGAGGCCTACAACTGGGCGTACGGCAAGTACAACAAGGAGGGCCGCACCAAACTCACCGAGGCCGCCCCCCGCGCCTACACCAACGCCCAGGGCGTGCCCGGCTGGATCGCCTCCACGCGCGCGACCGGGATGAAGGGCTCGTGCGCGGCCGACGGCGCCTCGTACAGCTTCACCTTCCTCGGCAAGGACAAGGAGGTCCGCTCCTGGCTGCTGGTCGTGGACAGCGGCTACGCGGGCGCGGTCGACGCCGGGACGGTGGCCAAGGTCCGTGACAGCGTCCGACTGGTCGGCTGAGGCCGGGGCCGGGGCTGAGGCCGTAGCCCGATCCGGCCGGCTCGGGCCGGGCCCCGGGCGGGGCCCGGCCGTCGCCCGGAAATGGGTTTGCCAAAGAACGGCCCAGCGACGATAGTCCCCGGGTGAAACGCCACGTCTCCCACCGGCCGCGCTTCCCGGACTGGGCCGGCCGCAACTTCCGGCTCCTCGCCGCCTCCGCCTTCGTGACCGGGCTCGGCGCCTCGGGCGCCGTCGTCGCGTCGGCGTTCGCGGTCCTGCAGGCGGGCGGCGGCGGTACGGAGATCGGGCTGGTCGCCGCAGCGCGGACGGTGCCCCTGGTCGTCTTCCTGCTCATCGGCGGCGCCGTCGCGGACCGGCTGCCGCGGCACCGGGTCATGGTCGCCGCCAACTGCCTGAACACGGTCTCGCAGGGCCTGTTCGCGGTCCTGGTGCTGACCGGCCGGGCCGAGATCTGGCACATGGCCGTGCTGTCCGCGCTGGGCGGCACCGGGCAGGCCTTCTTCGCCCCCGCCAACGAGGGGATGCTGCTCTCGACCGTCGACTCCGCCCACGCGAGCCGCGCCTTCGCGGTGTTCCGGCTCGGCGTCAACGGGGCGAACGTCGGCGGCGCCGCGCTCGCCGGGGCGCTGGTCGCCCTCGCCGGACCGGGCTGGGTCCTCGCGGTGGACGCGACGTGCTTCGCGGTCGCGGCGGGGCTGCGCGCGCTGCTGCGGGTGTCCCCGGCGACGCTGCGCGACCGCGCGGAGCGTCGCGGCGGCGGTCTGCGCGGCGGTCTGCTGGGCGATCTGCGCGACGGCTGGCGGGAGTTCGTCTCACGGCGCTGGCTGTGGGGCATCGTGGTGCAGTTCTCGGTCGTCAACGCCGTGATCACGGCTGCCGACGCGGTGTACGGGCCGCTCGTCGCCCGGGAGCACCTCGGCGGTGCCGGGCCGTGGGGTGCGGCCCTGGCCGCGTTCGGCGTCGGGAACCTGCTGGGCGGGCTGCTGATGCTCCGCTGGCGGCCGCGCCGCATCCTGCTCGCCGGAGTGCTCTGCGTCTTCCCGTTCTCGCTGCCCGCCGCCGCGCTGGCCCTGGCGCTCCCGGTGCCGCTGCTGGCCTGCGCGATGCTCGTCGCCGGCCTGTCGATCGAGGTGTTCGGCGTGGCCTGGATGATGGCGCTGCACCAGGAGATCCCCGAGGACAAGCTCTCCCGCGTCGCGGCCTACGACTGGTTCGGCTCGGTCTCCATGATGCCGATCGGCACGGCCCTGGCGGGCCCGGCCGCGGACGCCTTCGGCCTGAACGGGGCGCTGTGGGGCTGCGCGGGGCTGACGGTGCTGCTCACGGGCGCGGTGCTCACCCTCCCCGAGGTGCGGCGGCTGCGGCGCGTGGAAGACCCCGCGGGCGGGCGGGCGGTCGCACGGGGCGGTCAGCCGACGCCGAAGGAACCGTCGGGCGGGATCGGCGAGGGCACCGCGTCCTTGTCGTAGACCGGCCGCGCCCCCCGTCCGAACACCTCCAGCGCGTCGCCGTCCACCACACGGGCGGGGAAGACGTCGGACGCGGTGCGCCGCGCGATCCGGTCCACCGGCAGCGGGGCGCGGCTCGCGGCCAGCACGGCGTTGCCGAAGCGGCGGCCCCGCAGCACCCCGGGCTCGGCGATCAGGCACACCTGGCCGAACAGCTCGCGCAGGCCCGCGATCTGCGGCCGCAGGAAGTCGAAGGGCGCCGAGTCGGCGAGGTTCGCCAGGTACACCCCGCCGGGACGCAGCACCCGGGCCGCCTCGGTGACGAACTCGTACGAGGTCAGGTGCGCCGGCACCCGCGAACCGCCGAAGACGTCCGCCACGACGACGTCCGCCGACGCGTCCGGGGCGGCCTCGAGCCAGGCACGGGCGTCGTCCGTCGTGATCGCCACGCCGTCGCCGCCTCGCCCGAGCGGGAGGCGGACCGCGACCAGCGCGGCGAGCGCCCGGTCGGCCTCCACGACCCGCTGCCGCGAACCGGGCCGCGTCGCGGCGGTGTAGCGGGGCAGCGTCAGGGCGCCGCCGCCCAGGTGGACGACGTCCAGCGGCGCGCCCTCGGGCGCGGCCTCGTCCAGCACGTGGGCGAGGCGCCGCGCGTACTCGAACTCCAGGTAGGTGGGGTCGTCCAGGTCCACGTACGACTGAGGGGCCCCGTCGACCGTGAGCAGCCAGCCCGCGGGCCGGTCCACGTCCGGCAGCAGCCTGGCCGCGCCGAAGTCCACGTCCTGGGTCACGGGTATGCGTCCGTCGTCCTCCACTCCGCAATTGTCCCAGCACACCGGGGGGCCCGGGGGCGGAACCCCCGGACC
>NZ_JBHWGA010000009.1:110761-127411 GCF_042733315.1 Streptomyces sp. NPDC059718 | reverse complement strand
GGTGGGGGGGGTGGTTCGCACCCCGGCCTCCCTGAACACCCCGGGCCCCGGCGGGTACCACCCCGGCGGGCGGCGGCCGGGGGGGGCCCCCCCCCCGCACCCCCGCGCTCACTCGGCGAGCGCCGTGACGGTGCCCGCGCCGACGGTGCGGCCGCCCTCACGGATCGCGAAGCCGAGCCCCGGCTCCAGCGGCACCGGCCGGCCCAGCTCGACCGTCATGTCGACGGTCGCCCCCGGCAGGGCCGCCCCCACCTCGCCCAGGTCCACGTCGCCGACGACGTCGGCGGTGCGGACGTAGAACTGCGGACGGTAGCCGCTGGCGATCCCAGTGCGCCGCCCGCCCTCGGCGGCCGGCAGCAGGTAGACCCGCGCCCGGAACCGGCGGCTCGGCGTGACACTGCCCGGCGCGGCCACCACGTGTCCCCGCCGGACCACGTCCCGGGCCACACCGCGCAGCAGCAGCGCCACGTTGTCGCCGGCCTGGGCCTCGTCCATCGGCTTGCCGAAGGTCTCCAGACCGGTCACCACGCTCGCCGTCTCCGCGCCGAGCACCTCCACGCGGTCGCCGACCCGCACCGTGCCCCGCTCCACGGCGCCGGTGACGACCGTGCCGCGCCCGGTGATGGTCAGCACGTTCTCCACCGGCAGCAGGAAGGGCGCGTCGGTGTAGCGGTGCGGCATCGGCACGTGGGTGTCGACCGCGTCGAGCAGCGCCTCGATCGCCGACGTCCACCGCGGGTCGCCCTCCAGCGCCTTGAGGCCCGACACCCGTACGACGGGCAGCGTGTCGCCCGGGTACCCCTGGGCGGACAGCAGCTCGCGCACCTCCAGCTCGACCAGGTCGAGGAGTTCGGGGTCGCCGGCGTCGGCCTTGTTGAGCGCCACCACGATGTGCTCGACGCCGACCTGGCGGGCGAGCAGCACGTGCTCGGCGGTCTGCGGCATGACGCCGTCGAGGGCGGAGACGACGAGGATCGCCCCGTCGAGCTGGGCCGCGCCGGTGATCATGTTCTTCACGTAGTCGGCGTGACCGGGCATGTCGACGTGCGCGTAGTGCCGGGTGTCCGTCTCGTACTCGACGTGCGCGATGGTGATCGTGATCCCCCGCGCGGCCTCCTCCGGGGCCTTGTCGATCCGGTCGAACGGCACGAACGCGGCGGAGCCGCGGGCGCTGAGCACCTTCGTGATGGCGGCGGTCAGCGTGGTCTTGCCGTGGTCGACGTGACCCATGGTCCCGATGTTCAGGTGCGGCTTGGTGCGCACGTACGCCTGCTTGGGCATGTTGCTTCCTCGGTAAGTCGATTCATCGCCTCGCGTGCGGGACCCCTGGACCGTGCCGACCCTCCCCCTGCGGGGTCCGCCGGACTGTCCGGGAAGGGTCAGGTTCGGGCGCCGCCGAACGCGTTGGCCGAGAAAGCCTGTGCCGGGGCAGCCTGCAGCGCGTCCGCGACTGCGGACGTATCTGCGCTGAAGGCGTACCGGGACATGCCGTCGATGATCGGGTACGGCACGGCCGTCGGTCGAACGATTTTCCGGCGGGCCGCCTCACGCCCCGCTGACGCGGGCCAGGACGTAGGCGCGCCGGGTCTCCGTCTCCTGCGGGTAGGGGGCCCGCTCCAGCAGCGCCTCCACCTCGAACCCGGCGTCGGTCAGCGCCTCGGTGACCGTCCCGGGGTCGTGGAAGTGGAAGTCGACGTCGACCTCGTGCCCCCACCACTGCGTCACGTGCCGGATCTCCGTCCCGACGTGGAAGGCCACGAGCACCCGCCCGGACGGACGCAGCACGCGCCGCATCTCGCCGAACGCCGCCCGCAGTTCACCGGGCGTCAGATGGACCACCGCGTAGAGCGCCACGACCGCCCCGAACTCGCCGTCCGCCGCAGGGAGGCGGAGCAGGTCGCCCTCGCGGAACTCGGCCCCGGGGTGCTCGCGGCGGGCGAGCGCGACCATTCCCGGCGACAGGTCGATGCCCACGGTCCGCGCCCCGCGCTCCGCGAGCCACGCCGTGACGTGGCCGGGGCCGCACCCCAGGTCCGCCACGGGCGCGCCGTCCGCGGTCTGCTCGGCGAGGGCCGCCAGCAGGGCCCGGTCCAGCGGCTTGTACGCCAACTCGGTCCCGATGCGCTCCCGGTACTCCTCGGCCACGGTGTCGTAGCTGCGGCGCACCCGGCCGCGCCCGTCGGTCCCGCTCACAGGTGCTTCCCCGCCTCTCGTACCGACAGCGGCGACAGCCGCTCCCCCGCTTCCGCGAGGAACGTCCGCACGGCGCCGGGATCGGTGCGGGCGTACTCGCGCAGTGCCCAGCCGATCGCCTTGCGGACGAAGAAGTCCCGGTGGTCCGCCTGACGCAGGCAGTAGCGGAACAGCCGGCCGGGGTCGGTGTCCGCCTTGTACGTCAACTGGTGCAGCAGCGCGGTGCGGGCGAGCCAGAGGTCCTCGCCGGCGATCCACTCGTCCATCACGTCCACCAGGGCGGGGTCGGCGGCCACGAGCCGTCCGACGACGTGCGCGGCGAGCAGGTCGACGGTGTCCCACCACGGCTCCGTCGTGATCAGGTGCCGGGCCGTGCCGAGGAAGTCCGGGGAGCAGCGCCCCACGTGACGGCGCAGGTAGTCGACGGCGAAGTAGCGGTACTCCCGTTCCGGGAGCGCCCAGCAACGCAGGCCCACGGCCGTGCAGTCGGCCTCGTCCGGCCGCGGCGTGCCCGCGAGCACGGCGCGGGACAGGGTTCGCCGGGCCGGCGTGGCGATTCCGAGGAACGGGAACGCGTCCCGCATGTACGCCGCCGCCGAGGCGGCCCGCACCGGGTCGGCGGCGGCACCGTAGGCCGAGGTCAGCCGTGGCAGCACGAGATCGGCGAGGGCGCTGTCCGGCAGGACCGGGGCGGGAGGGGCCATGGCCCTACGGTACGCGGCGGCACCGGAGCGACATCCTCCTCCGCTAGGCTCGCGGGATGTCCGAGGTCACCGTCCTCTCCCGACCGCGCTCGCGACCGGCGTCGTGGGCCCGGCTGTCGCTGCTGGTCGTCCTCCTGTCCGGGGCCGCGGCCTCGGTGCTGGTGTGGGAGCCCCAGCGGCTGCTCGCGCACGGCTGGCCCGCGCAACTCACCGGCGCCGCGGCCTTGGTGCTCTTCGCCGCGGGCTACGGGCTCTGCGCCCTCGCCTTCGTACCGCGCCCCCTGCTCAACATCGGCGCGGGAGCGCTCTTCGGTGCCCAGGCCGGACTGCCCGCGGCCCTCGCCGGCACGGTGCTCGGCGCCGGCCTCGCCTTCGTCCTCGGCCGCCTCCTCGGGCGGGACGCGCTGCGCCCGCTGCTCCGCGGCCGGGTGCTGCTCGCCGCGGACCGCCAGCTCAGCGAGCACGGCTTCCGCACGATGCTGGCGATGCGGCTCTTCCCCGGGGTGCCGTTCGCGGCGGCCAACTACAGCGCGGCGGTCTCGCGGATGCGCCTCGCGCCCTTCCTGCTGGCCACGGCGCTGGGCAGCGTGCCCAACACGGCGGCCTACGTCATCGCCGGCAGCCGCGCCGCGACACCGACGTCACCGGTCTTCCTCGTCGCGATGGGCTTCATCGCGGTCACCGGCCTCGCCGCCGTCGTCGTCGCCGCCCGCAGCCGCCGCAAGCGCTGACCCTCCGGGGGCGCGGACGCCAGGGCCACCGTCACGGCCGGTAGACCGTGCCGGGGCGCGGTACGGCGGGAGCCATCAGCTCGGAGACGGCCCAGCTCGCGCATGACCGCCGAGACGTCGTCGTCGGTGCGGCCCTGCGGTGGGCGCATCAGGGTGGGGGCGTGTCCGGTGATCCTGCGGACGTCGTTCGCGACCGGGGTCGGCTCGTCGCACACCTGCCGCGCGTCCAGTTCCGTGAGCACCTTGTGCGACCAGGTGTGGTTGCCTATTTCGTGGCCTTCGCGCGCCATGCGCCGCAGGGTCTGCGGATAGGTGTCCGTGTGGCCTTTCCCCTGGGCGAAGAACGTGGCGCGGACCTTCTTCTCCGCGGGAATGTCCAGCAGTACCGGCGTGGTGGCGCCGGGCCCTCCGTCGAAGGTGCGCGCCACGCATTTCCCGACGGTGCAGTCGGGGGCGGGGCGGTGGCTGCCGGGCCGGGCCGCGCGGTGGGCGGCGGCGCGTGCGCCGGCCGGTGACGTCACTCCGTGGAGGGTGCTGCATCCGCTGATCACGGCGACGGAGGCGACGGCGGCCGGCACCACGGCGACCCGGGTCCCCGGCCGCGGTACGGCGGGAACTCCGGCCCGGGTGAGGCGTCGGGAGAATTTCCTGGAATTCATGGCCGCAAAGGCAAGGACCGCGGGAGACCCGGAATTCGACTGCGGGTATACGCCTTTTCCGTCCGAAGGGACGATGCGCAGCGGGCGTCCCCATACTTTGGTATAGAAGTCCATCAAGGGTGCCCGTATGTTTTGATGCGGACCGGGGACGGCGTTTACGGTTGCGTGCGTGATCGATGTGAGACGGGCCCTGCTCGGGCACCCGCGGGTCGTGGACGCGGGCGTGGTGGTCGCGGCCGCCGGGCTGACGCTCTTCGTCGTGCGGGTCCAGCAGTCGGGTCTGCACGTGTACCCGCAACTGTCCAGCGGTGCCTTGCTCACCTCGCTGCTGCCGATCTCCTGGCGGCCGTCCCAGACGGCGCTGATCCCGCTGCTGGCCTGCGCGGCACTGTTCTGGCGCAAGCGTCACCCGGTCGTGCTGGCCCTGGTCCTGGTGGCGCTGTCGGTCGTGTGGCCCGTGGTCGTGCCGCTGCTGGTGGCGCTGTTCACCGTGGCCGCCACGCGCCCCCTGCGCACCACGCTCCTGGTCACCGTGGTGGCCCTGCTGCCGGTCCCGGCGCAGTTCGTGCGCGCCTCGTACTCCGGGCCCCTCATCTCCGCCACGGCCGTGTCGGCCGTGGCGTTCGTGGGCGGCGCCGTCGGCTGGGGCCTGTACGTGGCCGGTGTGCGGGAGAGGGCCGAGCGGGCGGAGCGGGAGGCGGACCTGCGCGCCGGGCAGGCCCGGCAGCACGCCCGGGAGGAGATCGCCCGGGAGATGCACGACGTGCTGGCCCACCGGCTGACCCTGCTCAGCGTGCACGCCGGGGCGCTGGAGTTCCATCCCACGGCGTCGCCCGCCCAGGTCGCCGAGGCGGCCGGTGTCATCCGGCAGAGCGCCGGACAGGCCCTGGAGGACCTCCAGGACGTGCTGCGCGTCCTGCGCACCCCCACGGTCAACGCGCACACCGAGCCCCCGCAGCCCGCCGTGGCCGACATGGACCGACTGGTCGAGGAGTCGCGCGCGGCCGGCGCCACCGTCGAGGTGCACCGGGACACGGAGGACCTGGCCACCATGGACCCCACCACGAGCCGGGCCGCGTACCGCATCCTGCAGGAAGCCCTCACCAACCACCGCAAGCACGCGCCGGACGGCCCGCTGCGGCTGTCGCTGACGGGCGGGGCCCGCGAGGGGCTGACCGTCACGGCCCGCAACCCGGTGCCGCAGGAACGCACCGCACGTCCCGAAGGCGCCGGCCAGGGCCTGGTCGGGATGAACGAAAGGGCGGTCCTGGCCGGCGGCAGCATGCGCCGTACCGTCACCGCCACCGACTTCGCCCTGGAGATCTGGCTGCCATGGACCAGGTGACCCGCGTCCTGATCGTGGACGACGACCCGCTGGTGCGCTCCGGCCTGCGCATGATGCTGGCCGGGGCGGAGGACGTCGAGGTGGTCGCCGAGGCGGCGGACGGTACGGAGGTCCTGCCGCTGGTCGACGCGCACCGGCCCGACCTCGTCCTGATGGACATCCGCATGCCGCGGATGGACGGCCTGAGCGCCACCGCCGCTCTGCGGCGCAGGCCCCGGCCGCCGGAGGTGCTGATCCTGACCACGTTCACCACGGACGGCTACGTCCTGGAGGCGTTGCGGGCCGGGGCGGCGGGCTACGTCCTCAAGCACACGCCCCCCGCCCAGATCGTCGCCGCGGTGCGGAACGTCGTGGCGGGCGAACCGGTCCTGTCACCGGCCGCCGTCGAACAACTCATCGGCGCCGTCACCGCCGCCGGTGACGAGGGCACCGCCGCGCGCCCCGACGACCGGGGCGAGGCGGAGCGGCTGCTCGGCCTCCTGGGGGAGCGGGAGCGGGAGGTGGCGCTCGCCGTGGCACAGGGCAGGACGAACGCCGAGATCTCGGCGTCGCTGTACATGAGCGTCCCCACGGTGAAGGCACATGTGTCCCACATCCTCACCAAGCTCGATCTGAACAACCGGGTCCAGATCGCCCTGGTGGTGTACCGGGCGGGCCTCGCCTGACGGCGGGTCAGTCCGCCTGGCGCAGCCCGGTGACGAGGAGCCCGACCAGGCGTCGCGCGTCGTAGCGGGGATCGCTGTCCGCGCCGATGCAGAGGTTGCCGACGCCGCGCATGAGCGCGTACGCCTCCAGGTCGGAGCGGATCTCGCCGGACGCGGCGGCGGCGTCGAGCAGCCCGGCGCACACGGGCACGAGGCGGTCGAGGAAGGAGGCGTGCAGCGTCTCGAAGCCGGCGCTGTCGGACTGCAGCACCGCGGCGAGTCCGTGCTTGGTCACCAGGAAGTCGACGAACAGGTCGATCCATCGCGCCAGCGCGGCGTGCGGGGTCGCGCTGCTCGCCAGCAGGGCGGGTCCGGCCTCGGCGCACGCGTCGACCTGGTGCCGGTAGACGGCGATGATCAGATCCGCCCGGGTCGGGAAGTGGCGGTAGATCGTGCCCGTCCCGACGCCGGCCCTCGCGGCGATGTCGCGCACCGGCGCCTCCACGCCCGAGGCGACGAAGGCGGCGGCGGCCGCCTCGAGCAGGGTCTCCTCGTTGCGCCGGGCGTCGGCCCGCTTGGACCGCGGCGCCCGCCCCGTGCCCTTGTCGCCGTCCACCACCGTGCCACTCCTTCCACGACCGGCCTTGCCAACCGGAACCTCGTTCCGTATCGTTAACGGAACAAGGTTCCGTTTGCCCATCATGCCAGGGCCTACGCCCCGGGACCAAGTCGTGCGCGCTTCCGCCGCACGCAGCCACCCCACCCCACCCGCAAGGGAGAACACGGTCATGCAGTACCGCACCCTCGGCCGCACCGGTGTGCAGGTCAGTTCCCTCGCGCTCGGCGCGATGAACTTCGGCAGCATCGGGCGCACCACCCAGGACGAGGCCACCGCCCTCGTCGACGCCGCCCTCGAGGCCGGGATCAACGTCATCGACACCGCCGACATGTACGGCGCCGGGGAGTCGGAGGAGATGGTCGGCAAGGCCCTCGCCGGCCGCCGCGACGACATCGTGCTGGCCACGAAGGCCGGCATGCCGATGGGCGACGAGCGCAACCACCGCGGCAGTTCCCGCCGCTGGCTGGTCACGGCCCTGGAGGACAGCCTGCGCCGGCTCGGCGTCGACCACGTCGACCTCTACCAGGTCCACCGGTGGGACCCGGCCACCGGCGACGAGGAGACCCTGTCGGCCCTGACCGACCTGCAACGCGCGGGCAAGATCCGCCACTTCGGCTCCTCGACCTTCCCCGCGTACCGCATCGTGCAGGCCCAGTGGGCCGCCCGCGAGCACCACCTGAGCCGGTACGTCACCGAACAGCCCGGCTACTCGATCCTGCAGCGCGCCGTGGAGACCCATGTGCTGCCCGTCACCGAGGAGTACGGCCTGGGCGTGCTGGCGTGGAGCCCGCTGGCCTCGGGCTGGCTGTCCGGCGCGGTCCGCGAGGGCCGGCCGGTCACCACCAGCCGCTCCACGTTCCTGCCGGAACGCTTCGACACCGCCCTCCCCGCCAACCGGGCCAGGCTCGACGCCGTCGAGAAGCTGGCCGCACTCGCGGCCGAGGCCGGACTGACCATGGTCCAGCTCGCCCTCGGCTTCGTGACGGCGCACCCCGCCGTGACCGCCGCGATCATCGGCCCGCGTACACCGGACCACCTGCGGGCACACCTGGCCGCCGCGGACACCGTGCTCTCCGCCGACGTGCTGGACGCGATCGACGCGATCGTCGCCCCCGGCGTCGACCTCGCCCCGCACGAGAAGTTCGACACCCCGCCCGCACTGCTCGACCCGTCCCTGCGCCGCCGCAGCCGTCCGTGACGCCCACGGGCCCGGACCGGTCGTACGGCGCGGACCGGACGACCGGTCCGCGCCGGACGTACGGCGGGACGACGCTCAGCCCTGGGTGACGCCCGGCCAGTCGGCGTAGCGGATGCGGGAGATCTCCAGGACCTCGCCGGTCGTGCCCCATTCGTCCTTGCCGAGGCGGGCCAGCGGGCGGAGCTTGCGCACGTCGGGGTGGCCCTCGATCATCACGGCCTCGGAGACGGCGGCGTGGACGACGCGGCCGAAGACCACGGTCGAGTCGCCGAGGGTGACCGTGCTGTGCAGTTCGCACTCCAGGGCGACGGGCGAGGCCGCGACGCGCGGCGGCTTGACCGCGCGGCTGGGCTCACGGGCGATGCCGACCGCGTCGAACTCGCTGACGCCGCGCGGGAAGTCGGTGCCGGTGGCGTTGATCTGCTCGAAGAGGTGCTCGGGCGCGAGGTTGACCACGAACTGCCGGGTCTCCTCGATGTTGCGCAGCGAGTCCTTCCGCCCCACCGAGGTGAACTGCACGACCGGCGGGCTGACGCAGGCGACGGTGAAGAAGGAGTGCGGGGCGAGGTTGGCCGTCCCCGCCTCGCTGAGCGTCGAGACCCAGGCGATGGGGCGCGGGACGACCACCGAGGTCAGGAGCTTGTAGAACGGGGTCCGGCCCATGGCCTCGGGATCGAAGTCGATACGCATGGCGCCCAGTATCCCGGTCGCCGTCCGCGCCCGGTCACCAGGACACCTCGCGGATGGTCGCCTTGCTCTGCGGGGTGGTGGTGGCGACGATCTCGGAGCGGTGCCGGTCGCCGGAGAAGGTCACCGTGAGCTGCTGCGCCCCGTCACGCCGGGTGGAGACGGTGAACCCGCTGGCGGGCACGGCGGAGACCAGGCACACGGCGTCCTCGCCGAAGCGCACCGAGGCCTGGCCGCCCTGGGACTGGAGGGTGTGGACCCCGGCGCCGCCGGTCCCGCAGTCGACGGGCGTGGCGGAGGGGCGGGCGGTGCGGGTGGGGGGCGCGGTGGTGGCCGGCCGGACCGGGGTCCGGGTGGGCCGGCGCACGGTGGGGCCGGGGGTGCGCTTCGCGGCGGGGGACACCGGCGCGGTGCGTGACGGCGAGGGCCGCGCGGGGGACGGGCTGCCGCCGGCGAGCGCGCTCTCGGGGATGTCCCGCGCGACGGGCGGCGTCGGGCGGGTCGAGCCCACCACGAAGCCCACGGTGAGCATGACCGCGGTCACGCTGACGGCGGTGCACGAGAGCCATATGACGACGTAGCGCAGGTACCGGGGCACGCCGCCATCTTTCCCGACCGGCTACTGTCCCTCCACATGGCATCCGTACTCCTGGTCGAGGACGACCCCGCGATACGCGCGCGGCTGGTCGAGGTGCTGACCGCGCACGGCCACATGGTGCACAGCTCGGCCTACGGCTTCGAGGCGTTGCGGCAGGCCGCGCAGCGCCCCCCGGACGCCGTGGTGCTCGACCTCGGGCTGCCGGACCTGGACGGGGTGGACGTGCTGCGGATGCTGCGCGGCATCTCGCGGGTCCCGGTCCTCGTCACGACCGCGCGCGACGACGACAGCGAGGTGATCCGGCTGCTGAACGCGGGCGCCGACGACTACCTGGTGAAGCCGTTCTCCGGGGGCCAGTTGGTGGCCCGTCTGACGGCGGTGCTGCGCCGTTCGGCGATGGCGCCGGCGCAGCCGCAGGGCCCGGCCCCGGAGGGCGCGGCCGGCGCGCTGCGGGTGGGCGGTCTGCTGATCGACGTACCGGCCCGGGTGGCGTACCACGACGGGCGGGAACTGCGGCTGACGCGCCGGGAGTTCGACCTGCTGGCCTACCTGGCGGAGCACGCGGACCGCGTGGTGCCGCGCAGCCGCATCCTGGCGGACGTGTGGCAGCAGGCGTACGTGGAGGACCAGACGATCGACGTCCATCTGTCGGCGCTGCGCCGCAAGCTGGGCGAGCGGGCCTCGCAGCCGCGCTACCTGCACACCGTGCGGGGCGTCGGCATCAAGCTGGTGACGCCGCGATGAGACGCGCCCTGGCCGGGGTGGCGCTGGCGGTGACGTCGATGGTGGCGCTGTCCTTCCTGATCCCGCTGGCGCTGCTGGTGCAGTCCGAGGCCCGTTCGCGGGCGACCACGGTCGCCGAGCAGCGGGCCGCGGCGCTGGCGCCGGTGCTCGCCCTCACCACGCGGCCCGCGGACGTCCAGCAGGCGGTGGCCGGGCTGGACTCGGGGGACCACCTGAGCGTGCGGCTGCCCGACGGGCAGGTCGTGGGAAAGGTGCACGCCTCCCAGGAGGCCCTCGACCGGGTGGCCGACGGACGCCGGACCGTGGCAACGGACACCTCCGCGGGCTGGGTCTACCTCCAGCCGGTGATCCTGGCCCGGGACCGGGTGGCGGTGGTGGAGGCCTTCGTCCCCCGCGCCGACCTGGACCGCGGGGTGACGGCGTCCTGGGCGATGATGGCGTTGCTGGCGCTGGGCCTGGTGGCGGGGTCGGTGCTGGTCGCCGACCGGCTGGGCGCGCGCGTGGTGCGCGCCTCCCAGGGTCTGTCCCGCGCCTCGCGCTCGCTCGGCGCGGGGGAACTGGGCATCCGGGTGGAGCCCAAGGGGCCGCCGGAGCTGCAGGAGGCCGGGGTGGCCTTCAACACGATGGCCGACCGGGTCGTCGAACTGCTCGCCATGGAACGGGAACTGGTCGCCGACCTCTCGCACCGCCTGCGGACCCCGCTGACCCGGTTGCAGCTGGAGGCCGAGCGGATCGCCGCGCAGGTCCCCGGCTACCGGGGCGAGGACCTGGAGGCCGCGATCGCGCACCTGGAGAGCGAGCTGGACTCGATCATCGACGCGGCCCGCACGCCGCTGTCGGCCTCGCCCGAGCGCCCGGGCCGCGCGCAGGAGTGCGACGCGTCGGCCGTGGTGCGCGGCCGGGTCGAGTTCTGGTCCGTCCTGGCGGCGCAGCAGGAGCGCGAGTGCCGGCTGGAGGCGACCGCGGAGGCGACCGCGGTCCCGCTCGGCGAGGACGACCTCGCGGCGGTCGTCGACGCGTTGATCGGCAACGTGTTCCGGCACACCCCGCAGGGCACCGCGCTGGCGGTGACGGTGGAGCGGACCGCCGCCCGGACGGTGCTGCTCACGGTGGACGACGCGGGGCCGGGGATCCGCGACCCGGACACCGCCCGGGCCCGCGGGGTGAGCGTCGGCGGCTCCACCGGCCTCGGCCTGGACATCGTGCAGCGGGCCGCGGCCGCCTGCGACGGGGGAATGGAGATCACCAGGGGCCCGCTGGGCGGAACGAGGGTGCGGGTGACGCTCGGGCTCGCCGGCGGGCCGCCTGTGGGGGGAAGGAAAGCGGCCCGACGCGCGAGGCGTCACCCGCACCCGGCCTGAGGCCGACCGGCCGCCCCAGCTGACCGGCCGGTCGGCGGTTCAGCGGGGCGTACCGAAGTCCTGGGTCCACCAGGGACCGTTGGACGAGGTGTTCACGCCGACTCCGATCTGCTCGAAGTTGCAGTTGAGGATGTTCGCCCGGTGCCCCTCGCTGTGCATCCAGGCGTCCATCACGGCGGCGGCGGTCCGCTGGCCCACGGCTATGTTCTCGCCGAGGGCCGACCACGGGTACCCGGCCGCCTCGACGCGCCCGGCCATGGTGGACCCGTCGGGCCCGGTGTGGGAGAGCTCGCCCGAGCGGGCCATCACGTCCGTGTAGTCCTGGGCGGCCTCGGTGAGCCGGTCCTCCAGCGTCACGGGGCGGCATCCGGCGGAGGCGCGCTCGACGTTGACCAGCCGGACGATCTCCTCGACCACCGAGTCGTCGGCGCCGGACCGCGAGGGCTGCGCCGCGACCGTCGTCGAGGCCGGTGACGGGGCCACCGTACGGGTCGGCGTGGCGGAGGGCCGCGGGGTGCGGGTGGGCCGCGAGGCCGGCTTGCGCCGCTCCGGGGTGGCGGAGGCGCTGGGGCTCGCGGTCGTCGGGCTCGGGCTCGCGGTCTCCGGGCGCGCGTCGGACGCGACGGGGTCGTCGGCCTCCCGGTCGCCGGCCGCCAGCGAGGCCTCGTCCTTGCCGCCGTTGTTCCCGTACTGCGCACCGACCCCGACCAGGGCGCCCGCGGCGACCGTCGCCACCGCGGCGGCCAGCGGCCAGGACCGCGCCGAGGGGGCGCGACGGGCGCGGTGTCGTTTCCTGTGGGAACTCATGCGCGGGGTACCTCCGGACGACGGGAACTGCACCGGGCACGTCCGAACGCGGTGTGCCGGGCACTGTGACCCTAGGCGCCCGAGGCGGAGAACTCGCCGGTCGGGAGCGGATCTTCAAGAACACATAAGGCTGCGCTCAGGTAAGGCACCGGTTCTCCCGGCCTTTTCCGTCCCGGGTGTGGGAACCGTCACACGGGGCCCGCGATGGGTGTCAGCACCCATACCGGCCCGGTTCGCCCGGATGAAAGGATGAGGATCCCTGGGGGACGAAACGGACGAGCAACCGGGCGGCGGCACGCCGTCCGTGAAGGGAACCGAGCTGTGCCTGCTCCGCGGATGAGCACGACACCATTGCCGGGCATCGGTGTCCGGTACGACCTCACCACGCGGGACCGGCGTCATCTGTCGGTGGTCGCCCACCGCGACGGTGCGCGGACGGTGAACGTGTACCGGGCCGACGACCCGGACGCGTGCGCGCAGTCGCTGCGGCTGACCGGGCCCGAGGCGATGTCGCTGATCGACGCGCTGATGCCGACGCACCACAGCCCGAACCTGCTGCACACGACCGACCTCGGTCTGGTCGCGGAGCGCATCGAACTGCCCGTCACCTCGTACTGGAACGGCCGCCTGCTCGGCGAGACGCGGATGCGCACGGACACCGGCGCCTCCATCGTCGCCGTGCTGCGCAGGGCGGACGCGATCCCCTCCCCCGCCCCGGACTTCCGCCTGGCCGGCGGCGACACGATGATCGTCATCGGCACCCGTGAGGGTGTCGAGGCCGCCGCCGCGATACTCGGGCGGGAGTGAGTCCTTGCACTCCGCGGTCTTCCTCATCGAATTCGGCGCCATCATCCTCGGTCTCGGCCTGCTCGGCAGGGTCGCCGGGCGGTTGCGCTTCTCCCCCATCCCCCTCTACCTGCTGGCCGGGCTCGCCTTCGGCGAGGGCGGGATCCTGCCGCTGGGCACCAGCGAGGAGTTCGTGGCGATCGGCGCCGAGATCGGCGTCATCCTGCTGCTGTTGATGCTCGGCCTGGAGTACACCGCGAGCGACCTGATCGGGAACCTGCGGACGCAGTACCCGTCGGGCCTGGTCGACATCGCGCTCAACGCCCTGCCCGGCGCGGTCGCGGCGCTGCTGCTCGGCTGGGGCCCGGTGGCCGCGGTGGTGCTGGCGGGCGTCACCTGGATCTCCTCCTCCGGGGTCATCGCGAAGGTGCTGGGTGACCTCGGGCGGCTCGGCAACCGCGAGACGCCGGTCATCCTGAGCATCCTGGTCCTGGAGGACCTGGCGATGGCGGTGTACCTGCCGATCCTCACCGCCCTGCTGGCCGGGGTCGGCTGGGCGGCGGGCAGCGTGACGCTGGCCGTGGCGCTGGGCGCCGCGGGCCTGGTGCTGCTGGTCGCGGTCCGCTTCGGGCGCGTGATCTCCCGGTTCGTCTCCAGCGACGACCCGGAGAAGCTGCTGCTCGTCGTGCTGGGCCTGACGCTGCTGGTGGCGGGAATCGCCCAGCAGTTGCAGGTGTCGGCGGCGGTGGGCGCGTTCCTGGTCGGCATCGCGCTGTCCGGGGAGGTCGCCGAGGGCGCCCACTCGCTGCTGAGCCCGCTGCGGGACCTGTTCGCGGCGGTGTTCTTCGTCTTCTTCGGTCTGCACACCGACCCGGCCAGCATCCCGCCGGTCCTGCTGCCGGCGCTGGCGCTCGCGGTGGTCACCGCGCTCACCAAGATCGCCACCGGTTACTGGGCGGCGCGCCGCGCCGGGGTCGCGGTGCGCGGCAGGTGGCGGGCGGGCGGCGCGCTGGTGGCGCGGGGCGAGTTCTCCATCGTCATCGCGGGGCTGGGGGTCACGGCCGGCATCGAGCCCGCGCTGGGCCCGCTGGCCACAGCGTACGTGCTGCTGCTGGTGGTATTCGGCCCGCTGACGGCCCGCTACACCGAGCCGCTGGCCAGGGCACTGACCGGGCGCCGGGCCCCGGCGGCGCGTACGGGCGGCTCCGAGCCGGAGCGCACCCCGTCCGCCGTCGCCGGGGACTGACCTCGCGCGCCCGTTGTCCGTTGCCCGCTTCACCCCCGAGAGGAGGCCCGTGGCCGTGTCGCTGTTCTGGCGGATCTTCCTGCTCAACGCCGTCGTGCTGATGGTGGCGACGATGCTGCTGCTGGGGCCGGTCACGGTCTCCTCCCCCGTCCTGCCGGCCGAGGCGGCGGTGGTCGTGGCGGGCCTGATCGCGATGCTGGTCGCCAACGCCGTGCTGCTCCGGGTCGGGCTGGCGCCGCTGCGCCGGCTGACCCGGGCCATGGCGGCGGCGGACCTGCTGCGTCCCGGACGCCGGCCGTCCGCCGCCGGGCACGGCGAGATCGCCGAACTCATCACGACCTTCAACACCATGCTCGACCGGCTGGAGAGCGAACAGGCCGCCGGCAGCGCCCACGTGCTGTCCGGCCAGGAGGCCGAGCGGCAGCGGATCGCCCAGGAGCTCCACGACGAGGTCGGGCAGACGCTCACCGCGGTGCTGCTCCAGCTCAAGCACGTCACCGAACTCGCGCCCGGCCCGCTGCGCGAGGAGTTGCACCAGGTCCGCGAGACCACCCGCGCCGGCCTGGAGGAGATCCGACGCATCGCGCGCCGGCTGCGGCCCGGAGTCCTGGAGGAACTCGGCCTGCCCAGCGCGCTGCGGGCGCTGACCGCCGAGTTCACCTCCCCGGCACTGGCCGTGCGCCACCGCCTCGACCCCCACCTGCCCGCCCTGGACGAGCAGACCGAGCTGGTCCTCTACCGGGTAGCCCAGGAGGGCCTGACCAACACCGCGCGCCACGCGGGCGCCGGCCGGGTCGACCTCCTGCTGGAACGCACCGCCACCGGTGCGCGCCTGACCGTGCGCGACGACGGCAAGGGCCTCGGCGCCGCCCCGGAGGGCGCCGGGATCCGGGGGATGCGCGAACGCGCCCTGCTCATCGGGGCGCGGCTCACGCTCCGTCCGGGACCCGACGGCGGAACCGAGGTGCGGCTCGACGTACCCGCCCGCGAGGAGGACCACTGACCGTGCCCGACGCGGCGAAGACCCGGATCCTGCTCGCCGACGACCACGCCCTGGTGCGCCGCGGCGTGCGGATGATCCTCGACGACGAACCGGACCTGACCGTCGTCGCGGAGGCCGGGGACGGCGCCGAGGCCATCGAGCAGGCCCGCGCCCACGAACTCGACCTGGCCGTCCTCGACATCGCCATGCCCCGTCTCACCGGGCTCCAGGCGGCCCGCGAGCTGTCCCGGCTACGGCCCGGGCTGCGCATCCTCATGCTGACGATGCACGACAACGAGCAGTTCTTCTTCGAGGCGCTGCGCGCCGGGGCCAGCGGCTACGTCCCGAAGTCCGTCGCCGACCGGGACCTCGTGGAGGCCTGCCGCGCCGCCGTGCGCGACGAGCCGTTCATCTACCCGGGCGCGGTCACGGCGCTGGTGCGCAACCTCCTGGAACGCGCCCGGCAGGGCGAGCCGCTGCCCGCGCGGGCCGTCACCGACCGGGAGGAGGAGATCCTGAAGCTGGTCGCCGAGGGGCACACCTCCAAGGAGATCGGGGACATCCTCTTCATCAGCGCCAAGACGGTCGAGCGCCACCGTGCCAACATCCTGCAGAAGCTGGGCCTGCGCGACCGCCTGGAACTCACGCGGTACGCGATCCGGGCCGGGCTGATCGAACCCTGAGCGGAGGAACGAGGAACGGTGGGCGGCTGGGGCAGCGGCAACTTCGACGAGGACACGGCGGCGGACCATCTGTCACTGCTCACCGGGCGGCTGGTCCGCGAGGTCGAGGACGCCGTCGCCGGCGCCCCCGGGACGCTGGAGCCCGACGAGTACGGGGGTGTGGCCGTGCCCTGCAACGTGGAGCTGCTGCACCTGATCGCCACCCAGGGCTGGGCGGGCGCGGTGCTCCCCGTGGCCGCGACGGTCCGGCAGTGGAAGGCGGCCCTCCTCGCCGCGTGGGACGGGGCGATCGACGACCTGGCCCCCTCACCGGAGTACCGCGCCGAGCGGCGTGCGGTCCTCGTCCGCACCTTCGACGCGTTGGCCGAACTCGCCGAACGCAGGACCTGACCACCGCGCGCGCCGAGCGCCGCGTCCAAGCGGGCGGGGCAGGCAGGACGGGCCGGGCGGGGCGGGGTTGTACGGCAGCTTCGGCGGCGGGGCGGCCTCGCCGGAGCACCGCGCCGAGCGGCGTGCGGTCCTCGTCCGCACCTTCGACGCGTTGGCCGAACTCGCCGAACGCAGGACGTGACCACCGCGCGCGCCGAGCGCCGCGTCCAAGCGGGCGGGGCAGGCAGGACGGGCCGGGCGGGGCGGGGTTGTACGGCAGCTTCGGCGGCGGGG
>NZ_JBHWGA010000009.1:107674-110662 GCF_042733315.1 Streptomyces sp. NPDC059718 | reverse complement strand
GCGGCCTCGCCGGCTCCCGGAACCGCCGCGCAGCGGGCCAAGCCCCGGCTCCAGCCGGAGCACCCGTCGGACCGCTGCGCCACCGCGAGGGGGCGGTCGGACCCCGCGGGACGTCCACGACACCCGGCCCGCCCCGACCATGACACGGCGTCATGCGGCCCCGCCCGCGCCCCAGAAGGCCACCGTGCCGCGGGCCAAGCCGCGGGGCTGGACGGCACACCCGCCGGACCGCCGCGTTACCCGCGCCCAGTCGGACCACCGCAAGGGCCACCACGAAGGCCACCACGATCCACGCGGCGAACCCGCCGCCCGGCGGCAAGGGCGGCGTCAGGCGGCCTCTTCCGCGGGCGTCCCCGGTTCCCCCTCACGGGTCGGGCGTGCCGCCGGGCGGTGGGGCAGCGCCACAAGGGCCGCGCCGAGGGCGAACGCGAGGGCGGGCAGGGCGGGGAACCGGCCGTCGGGGGCCAGACCGTGCACCGACCAGTAGGCGAGGGCGGCCGTGTTGCAGGCCAGACCGGTCCACAGCAGGGCGGGGCGGTCGTGGCGGGCGCCGGCCGGCGGGGCGACCGCGCCGAACAGACGGGCGAGGGCGCGCTCCAGCGGCCGCAGTGCGACCAGCACGCCCGACAGGAACACCGCGAGCACCAGCATCCAGGGCACGCGCAGCGCCCACCAGGCGGCGCTGCCGAAGGCGGCGTCGGGGGCGAGGCCGACCAGGTAGAACACGGCGGCGAGCAGCACGGGCAGCATGTGCCACAGGTACAGGGTCATGCTCGCGCCGCCCAGGAACCCGACGGCCCGTCCCACGCGTGCGCCCTCCAGTGCCCGCCGGACGGCCGGCGCGGCCAGCAGGCATGCGCCGGCCTGGGCCACCACCCAGGCCAGCATCGCCGGCGACGGGGGGTCGGTGTTGCCGACGGTCTCCCCGGTGACCCGGATCAGGCTCACCGGGTACGGCCCGAGGGTGATCAGCGCCGTGAAGGCCAGCGCGCCGCCGACCGCCATCGCGGCGGCGGGCAGGCGCGTCAACTGCCCGTCGCGCCAGCAGAACCCGAGCTGGTACGCCACGCCCCAGACCAGGACGTAGTCGACCAGCCCGGTGGAGGCCGGGGCACCCGCCGTCACCGACGCACCCACCGCCAGCGCGACCGCGCCCATCGCCACCGGGACCCGCGGCCCCCAGCGCCGGTGTGCCGCGTGCAGCACCGGGGTGAGGGCGCTGAGCAGCAGGTACACCGGGAGGAACCAGAACTGCATGGCCATCGCCCATCCCGCGAGCTCGAGCGTGCGCCGGTCCACGCCGGCCGCCGAGCAGATCGCGACCGCGAGCAGCACCAGCCCGCAGTAGGCGGCCGCGGGCAGCAGCAGGCGCAGGGCCCGCCGCGCCACCCAGGGGGCCGCCGTGCCTCCCGCGGCCCGGGTGCGGGCCCAGGAGCCGCCCGCCGCGTGGCCCCCGGCGAGGAAGAACAGCGGCATGATCTGGAAGCCCAGGGTCAGCCACTGCGTCCAGGGGATCTCCGCCAGGAGTTCGGGCGCCGCGATGCCCCCGCCCGGCTCCCGGACGAGGGCGGTGATCAGCCAGTGGCCGAGCACGACCATGCAGATCGCCAGGGCCCGCAGGAAGTCGACGTACCGGTCTCGCTCCATGCCCGGTCATGCTGCCCCACCCCCGTCCGTGGCGCCGCGGTTGGCCCCGGCCGCAACCGATTCGTACCCGCAGCGCAACCTGACCGGGGTAAATCGCTTGCGGGGCCCGCTGGTCGGGGGGAGGCTGGCCGGTCGGTCGCGAGGAGATGGAGTTGCCGATGGCGGGCGAGGAGCAACGGGACGTGTCCCTGTGGCGGTTGGCGGACCTGGTGACCCCGATGGCGCTGCGCACGGCGGCGACGCTCAAGGTGGCGGACCACCTGGCGGAAGGTCCCCGCACGGCCACCGAGCTGGCGCAGGAGACCGGGACGGAGTCGGGCGCGCTGGACCGCCTGCTGCGGCACCTGACCGGTGTCGGGGTGGTGACCCGCGACGGGGGCGGGCGGTACGCGCTGACGGCCCGGGGCGAGGAGCTGAGGTCGGACCACCCGGGCGGGCTGCGGGAGTGGCTGGACACCGAGGGCGGCCTCGGCCGGGCCGAACTGGCCTTCGTGCAGCTGCCGCACAGCGTGCGCACGGGCACGGCCGCCTTCCCGCGCCAGTACGCCCGCGGGTTCTGGGAGGACCTGGCGGCGGACGAGGAGCGGACCCGCTCGTACGACCGCGCGATGGGGGTCGACGTCGCCGAGTGGGCGGGCGCGCTGGTCCCGGCGTACGACTGGGGCGCGCTCGGGCACCTGGTCGACGTGGGCGGCGGCAACGGGACGCTGCTGGCGGCGCTGCTCACCGCCTTCCCGGAACTGCGCGGCACCGTGGTGGACCAGCCCGCCACGGCCGGTGCGGCCCGCGCGACGCTGGCGGCGGCCGGACTCGGCGACCGCGGCGACGCGGTGGGGGGCAGCTTCTTCGAGGCGCTGCCCAAGGGGGCCGGCGGCTACCTGCTCTGCGCGATCCTGCACGACTGGGACGACGACGCGGCACGGGCCGTCCTGCGCCGCTGCGCCGAGGCCGCCGGCGAGCACGGCCGGGTGCTCGTCGTGGAGAAGGTGGGCGCCGACCACGAGTCGACCGTGGCCGCGATGGACCTGCGCATGCTGGTGTACTTCGGCGGCCGGGAGCGCGGGGTCGCCGCGCTGACCGCGCTCGGCGCGGACGCGGGGCTGCGGGTGTCGTCGGTGCGCACGGCGGGGGACATCGGGATCGTCGAGTTCAGGGCCGCCTGACCTCCGGCCGCGGCCGCGGCACTCCTCGTCTTCCCGCTGGGCCCCGGAAGGGGCGTGGGGCCCTCACCGAAGCGTCGGCACGGCGCCACCCTCCGCCCGGGTCACCTCGACCCCGGGAGCCGGGCGCGGACGCCGCCCGTGGTGCGGCTGACCCGTAGTCTCGCGCCCTCCGGGGCCC
>NZ_JBHWGA010000009.1:25429-107575 GCF_042733315.1 Streptomyces sp. NPDC059718 | reverse complement strand
GCGCCACCCTCCGCCCGGGTCACCTCGACCCCGGGAGCCGGGCGCGGACGCCGCCCGTGGTGCGGCTGACCCGTAGTCTCGCGCCCTCCGGGGCCCCGACGCGGACCGTGGAAGGGGCGTGGGGCCCTCACCGCAGCGTCGGCACGGCGCCGCCCTCCGCCCGGGTCACCTCGACCCCGGGAGCCGGGCGCGGACGCCGCCCGTGGTGCGGCTGACCCGTAGTCTCGCGCCCTCCGGGGCCCGAACGCGGACCGTGGAAGGGGCGTGGGGCCCTCACCGCAGCGTCGGTACGGCGCCACCCTCCGCCCATGTGACCTCGGCACCGGGGAGGCCCCGGCTCCACGCGCGGGTGATCGCGGCGAGGGCGGCCGCGTCGGGCGGGGTGGGGCCGAGGCCGATGGCGTAGTGGGCGGAACGGGGGGTGGTGCGGAAGGGGCGTGGCCAGGCGTGGACGCCGCCGGTGCCGGCGTCCTCCAGCGCGGTGAGCAGCGCGCGGACGCGGCCCCTGACCCGGCCGAGGGTGTCCTCGAACTCCTCCTCCGTCGCCCCGTGCACGGCCAGTACCGCCCAGGCCGCGTGGCGCCGGTGGAGCGGGGGCGGGGCGGCGAGGGCGGGCCGGGGGCCAATGCCTGCGACGTCTGCGGACTCCAGCAGCTCCCAGGCGCGGTAGAGCTCCCGGGCGAGCAGGTCGCGGCCGTCCGGGCCGACGTGCGCGGTGCACAGGCGGACGGGCTCGGTGGGGGTGGCGATGGAGATCGCCGGGCCCGACTGCCCGGCGGTGCCCACCGGTTGACGCCAGTCCCAGGCGGCCCACGTGGCGAAGAAGTGCCGGAGCAGCCCGGCGCCGGTCAGGCCGGGGGCGTCGTGGACGGTGCGCGCGGCGAGCAGCGCCCAGGCCAGACCGGGCAGGCCGCCGAAGGGGGCGGAGTCCAGGCCGCGTGCCCGGGCCCAGGCCTTGACCTCGCGGGCGAGACCCGCGAAGCGGTCATGGTCACCGGCGAGTTCGAGGACCGCGTCGGCGTCGCTGACGGCGCTCAGCGCGACGGCGGCGGCCTCGCCCAGTCCGGCACGGCGGGCCACGGCCTCGGCGGGGTCGAGGCCGCCGGTGGCGACGACGACGAGGTCGACGTCGAGCGGGCCGACGCGGAAGCGCAGTCCCGGCACCCGGGCGCCGGTCACCTGCCGTACGCGGGTGGCCTCCGGCAGCCCGGCGGCCACCCTGGCCCGGACCTCCGCCATGTCCACCGTGCCCGGCAGCGCCGCGACGAGGTCGAGGTCGGCGCCGGGCAGCGCGCACCCCATGCGGCGTGAGCCGGCGAGGTGGACCACGCCGTCGCTCAGGGCGTCGGCGACGCGCCGCGCGGTCTCCTCGGCGTACGGGACGTCCTCGGCGTCCGGGACATCGTCGGGTGTGCCGGTGCCGGCGGTGTCGGGCACCCAGCGCAGCTCCCCCGTGCCGAGTCCGACCGTGGCCCGGACCCGCATCGGTTCGTCCCCGCGCCGGGAGAGCAGGACGAGTTCGCCGACCTGTGCCGTCGTCCCGCGCAGCCGGGCCGCGCAGTCGGCGGCCACCCGCAGCGGGTCCCGGGTGCGGCCGAGCGACAGATGCGGGGTGAAGCCCCCGGCGCGCCCCCGGCAGCGGGGGAACCGGCGGGCGAGGGCGTGCTGGAGGACCGCCCAGGAGGCGCCGCCGTCGGCCGCCGGGTCGAGCCAGACGGTGGCGTCCTCGCGGTGCCCGAAGGTGTGCACCCCGTCGAGGCGGGCGGTGAAGGGACGGACGCCGGCCGCGGCCTCGGACAGCTGCGGCGCCGCGCGCTCGAACGCGGCCTCCGGCACGAAGCCGAAGAGCAGGTTGACGTGCGGCGGCCAGCGGTGGATCTGCGGATCGTGGTCGCGGCGGACGGCCTGGACCGCGGGCCACGACTCCTCCGGTGGCAGCCAGGCCACGGCGGTGCGTGCGGTGGGCGGCAGGTCGAGGACGTCTTCGGCCTCGTCCTCCGCGCCCGCCGCGAGGGAGAGGGTGACCTCCACGCCGTAGTGGTCGGAGACGAACAGGCCCTCCGCCGTCGGGGCGTCGCCGCGCAGGGCGGCTCCGGTGACACGGGGTCCGCCTTCGCGCAGCAGGACGCGGTCGAGCCGGGAGGCACGGCCGCTGAGCGAGGAGACCGCCGCCAGCGGGTTGACGGCCGGGTCGAAGGTGGGGGTGCGGTCGTCCGGCCCGTGCGCCTCGGTCCAGGCGTCGCGCAGGCCGAGGGCGAGGGCCGGCCCGTCGCCTCCGTCGTTGAAGTCGCCGAGCAGCAGCAGGTCGCCCTCGACGCCGGCGAGTCCCTCGGCGAGCCGGGCGAGTTCGGCCTGTCTGCGGGCCGGGCCGTCCTCGGAGTGGTCGCTGCTGAGGTGGGTGGCGGCGACCACGAGCGGACCGGTGGCCGTCTCGACGGTGATCGCGGCGACGGCCTTGTGGGGGCCGAGGGTGTGCCGGGCGGCCTCCCGGACGGGCAGCCGGCTGAGCAGCAGCACCCCGCTGTCGTCGGTGTCACGTCCGTCCGGGTCGGTGCCGAGGGTGTAGCGGGAGCGCACCCAGGGAGCCCGCAGCAGCATGTCGAGCAGCGCGGGCTCGACCTCCTGCAGGGCGATGACGTCGGCGTCCGCCTCCTCCAGGGCGCTCAGCAGCAGGGGGCGGCGGCGGTCGGTGTCGATGCGGTGGCTGTCGTACCGGTCCCACAGGGTGTTCCAGGTCAGGACGCGCAGCGGGCCGCCGCCCGCCGTTCCCGCCCGGCCGGACGTCGCCCGCCCGGCGGGCCGCCAGCGGTGCCCGTCGTCGTCCCAGGAGTGCGGGACGCGGGCGGTGAAGAACGGCGGGCGCAGCAGGCGCGGGTCGCGGACGCGTCCGGCGTCGGTGGCGTCCATGCGGTCGGTGCCGGTGGCCCGGTCCCAGACGAGCTCTCCGTCCGCCTCCACGAACAGCACGCGGTGCCAGGGGATCTCGCCACCGGGCACGAAGGCGGGCAGCGGGATCCGCTTGGGCGCGGCGCCGCGCTGGTGGACGCCGATCACGAAGCGCGCCGGGTCGAAGCGGGCGTCCCAGCGGACGCGGTGGTAGATCTCCTCGCTGGTGCGCATGTCACGCCTCCTGTCCGGCCGCGGCGCCGCCGCCGAGCGAGCCGTCGGTGTCCTCGACGGTGCCGCCCGCGCCGACGTACCAGGTGCGATGGGCCTCGCCGGGGTACGGCGGGGCGAACCGGCGGGCCTGCGCGGTCAGCACGGCGGGGGGCACCGGGTGGGCGCGGCCGGCGTTGCGCCGGGCCAGCTCCTCCTCGTCGACCAGGGTCACCGCGTGCGTGATCAGGGCGTCGCGGCGGCGGGCCACCGCGTGCACCAGGGAGCGCTGGTGCGGATTGAGGGACGTGGCGTCCCACACCACCGTCGCACGCCCGGCCAGGGCGGTGTCGAGCCGGCGCAGCCCCTCGCGCAGGACGTCGGCGTTGGCGCGCTGGTCGGCGCGGGAGCCGCGGGCGAGGCGCAGGTCGTCCAAGGCGATGCGGACGGCGGTGCCGGGCAGCGTGCCGGCGAAGGTGCTCTTGCCGCTGCCCGCGGGTCCGGTCAGGTGGATCAGACGGGGGAACTCCGCGGAACGCCACCGCCAGGTGGCGGCCACGGCCTCCTCCGCGCCGCCGATCCGCCCGGCAGCGTACGCCGCGCGGGCCTCCGCCCAGCAGCGGTCGGCGGCGTCGGGGTCGAGCCCGGCGAGGGCGCCGCGCAGTCCGTGGCGCAGGGGGCCGAGCGGGTCGGGGCCGAGCAGGCCGGCCTCCTCGGCGTGCAGCGCCGACCATTCGGTCTGCTCGCGGGCGGCGTCGTCGGGGGCCGCAGCGGCCGCCACGGCGTGCAGGACGCCCAGGTCGGCGGCGAGCGCCATGCGGGCCAGGCCGTCCGCGCGGGCCTCGTCGGGGTACGGACGGTGCAGGGCCGCGTGCAGTCCGGCCAGGTCGGCGACGCGCCGGGCCTGGGGCATGGTGAGCGGCCCGGCGAGGCGGGCCGCCAGGCGGGCGCGGGGGGCGTCGTGCAGCAGGGCGGCGAGGACCCCGGCCAGTCGGGCGTCCCCGGTGCGGCCGAGGACGTCCAGCCGGGCGGAGACGTCGGCGGCACGGTCGGCGGCGCCGGGGCCGGTGACGGTGACGCCCACGGCGGCGGCGAGCGCGCCGGCGTCCGGGGACGCGCCGGAACGCACCGCCCACAGCGGGGCGGCGGGGCCCAGCCCGTTCTCGACGACGGGGGCGTGCATCCAGTGGGTGCCGGTGGTCACATGGCCTGCGCGTACCCACTTGGCGACGCGGCGGCCGAACTCCTCGTACCGGAAGCCGTCGACGGTGCGGACGACGTAGCCCTCCTGACGTGAGGTGTCCAGGCGCAGGGCGCGCAGCGCGCGTTCGTCGTACGTGCCGCGCCACAGCACGGGGGGCGCCGGGATCCCGAGGCGCCGCAGGAAGCTGACCGTGCGGTCCCAGTCCAGGCACCGGTCGCCGTCCCAGACGGAGAAGCCGTAGAACCAGCTGTCCAGGTCCGGGTAAGCGAGGGAGTGGCGGGCGTGCAGGTTCTCCCCGCACACCCGCAGGCCGGGCGGGAGGGAGGGGCCGATCCGCCCCTGGAGCGCCTTGACCCACGCCCGGGAGGGGTGGTGGGCCGAGTCGAGCGACCGGGCGTGCATCCCGTCCCGGTAGAGGGTGGTGTTCTCGCCGTCGAGTTTCTCGGTGACGACGACCTCGCGGCCCCGCAGCGCGCCGGGGTCCCCGGCGCGTATGTCGTCCGGCGTGGCCCCGGGCGACCAGGGCAGATGCGGTGTGCGTGGATAGTGCGTGCGCATGGTGCCGGATCCCCCGTGGCGTTCTGGTGCGCGCTCACTGTAGGAGCGCGGGAACCCGCGAAGCCATCGCTTAATCGGGCACGCCACCAGGGAGCGGGCAGAGTCTGGGAAACGACGGTCGACGCGGGTGCGGCGCTTCCGAGTCCCCCGGGCCAGCCCGCGGACGGTCTCGCCGTCCGCGCTACGGATGTCGGGAGGGCCCGCAAAATGCGTGGTGGCGACGGAGGGTGGGCGCGATGATGGGCGCGTGACGTTCCTGGAGGTCGCCTGCGACGAGTCGGGCTCGGACGGCGAGAACCTGATCAGCGGGAACACGGATGTCTTCGCCCACGCGGGTGTGTGCGTCGCGGAAGAGGCCGCCGCCGGGGCGCTGCGGGAGATACGGGAGCGGATCCGGTCGCCCGCCGAGGAGTACAAGGCCAACCACCTGCTGCGGGAGAAGCACCGCGCGGTGCTGGAGTGGCTGCTGGGACCCGCGGGCCCGCTGCACGGTCACGCGTCCGTACACCTCATCGACAAGTCGTACTTCGTGCTCGTGGCGGTCCTCGACGTGCTGGCCGGCGGGCCTGCCGCGGCGGCCACGGCGGCGGTGCTCTACCGCGAGGGGCGCGGCGCCGTGGAGCCCTCGGGATGGCAGGCGTTCCTCCGGGCCGGCAACGACCTGGTGCGCAGGAGGAACCACGAGGACGGGGAAGCGCCCGTCGACGCCTTCTACCAAGCGCTGGAGGCGTTGCGTCCGGCGCCAGGCGGGGACGGCGGTTCGTCCGGGGTCCTCGCAGTGCTGCGGCGGGCGAGGCCCCGGGCGCAGGCGTTCCGGGCTCGGCTCGCGGCGGAGCCGGGGGCGGTGGAGCCGTTGGATCCGCTCTTCCCCGCACTGGAGCGTACGGTCGCGCGGTGGGGTGAGGGCGGGGCGCCGGTGCACATCGTGCACGACCGGCAGAACACGCTCACCGAGGAACGGATCACACGGCTCGGTGCGTCACTGCCCCCAGGCCGTCGTCTGGCGGGGCTCCGGCTGGCCGAGTCGCGTCATGACGCGCGGATCCAGCTCGCCGACTTCCTCGCCGGAGTGGCGCGGAAGCTGGCCTCGGACGAACTCGCGGGCCGCGGTGACCCCGTGCTGACCGGTCTGCTGCGCCCCTACGTGGATCCGCTCTCGGTGTGGGGCGACGAACGGAGCTGGTCGCGCCTGGGGCCCGTGCCGTCCGCGACCGGGCTCCGGCCGACGCCGCCTCAGCCCGCGCCGCCGGGCCTCGTCGCAGGGTACGCGGGCACGGCACCGCCCTCGGCCTCACCGGTGCCCGTGGTGACGCCGGCCGGTGGCCTGCCTTCCGGACAGGGTCGAGCACGCGAACGCGGGGGGCGTTCCGCGCCGGAGCCCGAAGACGGTCGGGGAGCGGTCGTTGACGCACACGATCTCGTGACGGCGTTCCGGCCGGGGCAGGACACGGCGGAGGGCCGCGTTCAGCACTGCCAGAGGAAGACGGCCTCGCCGCAGGGCCGGCAGGCGAAGACGTAACCGCGTAACCGCGGCCCCCGCCACCGAAGTTCGCCGAGGACGCGTGGTCGGCTCCCTCCTCAAGACGCGCCGTGAACGTCATCGGCGCGGCGCAGGAGGGGCAGTGCGGGGTCTCCTCTCCCCGCAGCCGTCCGGGGTCGGCGCCCCGGTGGACGCGTACGCGCGGTTGCCTCCGGCCGCGGGGTCCCAGTCCTCGCACGTGCCGGGATCGTTGTGGCAGAGGAAGACCTCCACGGCGCCGCCGTCGGCGGACGGGTGCGCGAGGAAAGGCTAGGGCTTGCGCGGTACGCACCGCAGGGCCAGGGCGGCGGCGGTGAGGTAGGCGAGGGCGCCGACGGCCATGGACAGGCGCAGGCCCGTGCCGTAGTCGGCGGCGGTGGCCAGGAGGGTGCCGCCGAGGGCCACACCGGCCGCGCTGCCGATCTGGCGGGCGGTGTTGAACAGCGCGGAGGCGGTCCCGGAGTAGCCGGGGGGCGCGGCCGCCATCACGGTGGTGGTCGTGCCGGTGAGGGCGAAGGAGGTGCCGAAGCCCGCGGCCATCATGGGGGCGACCAGCAGCGGGTAGGCCGGGTCGGGCCCCGCCGCGGCCCAGCCGGCGAGCCCGAGGGCGCCCAGCAGCATGCCGCTGACGACCAGCGGACGGTCCCCGGTCCGGCGGGCCAGCCGCCCGGACAGGACGGAGGCGAACATGGTCGTCGCCACGGCCGGGAAGAGGGCGAGGCCGGTGCCCAGCGCGCTGTAGCCGCGCTGGTGCTGGAAGGAGAGGCTGGCGGTGAACACCATCCCGTAGAAGGCGAAGTTGAAGAGCAGCCCGGTCAGCGAGCCGCCGCCGACCGCCCGGGAGCGCAGCATGCGCGGCGGGATCGCGGGCGAGCGGGCCAGCCGCTCGCGCACCGCGAACGCCGCCGCGGCGAGCAGGGCCAGGCCGGCGCCGGCGAGGACCGCCGGATCGGACCACCCGCGCCGCCCGGCTTCGTTGAGGACGGCGGTCAGCAGGGCGACCGCGGCCACGACGGCGCACTGCGCGGGCCAGTCCAGGGCCCGGTCGGCGCGCCGGCGCGAGGGCGCGACGTGCCGCAGCGTCAGCGCCAGGCAGGCGACGCCGACGGGGAGGTTGACCAGGAAGACCCACCGCCAGCCCACCGTGGACACGAGCAGCCCGCCCAGCAGCGGCCCCGCGGAGGCCGCGATGCCGGCCATCGAGCCCCACAGCCCGACGGCGCGCGATCGCGCGGCGGGGGCGGGGTAGGCCTGCTGGAGCAGCGCCAGGGAGCCGGGCACGATCAGCGCCGCGCCGAGTCCCTCGGCCAGCCGCGCGGCGACCAGCGCCGGGGCGTCCGGTGCGAGCGCGCAGGCGGCCGACGACACGGTGAACACGGCCACGCCGGTGCAGAAGACGCGGCGGTTGCCCAGCCGGTCGCCGAGCGCCCCGCCGGTGAGCAGCAGCCCGGCGAACACCATCGTGTAGCCGTCGGTGATCCACTGGATCCCGGTGAGCGAGGCCGACAGCTCCCGGCCCACCACGGGCACCGCGACGTTGATGACGGTCACGTCCAGGATCACCATGAAGTAGCCGGCGCACACCGCCAGCAGCGGTGCCCGTGACCACGGCCGGGCGTCCGGGCCCGGCGCGGCGGCGGGCCCGGGCCCGTCACCGGCGGCCGCCTCCGCGAACGGCACGTCCTCGACCTCATCCCGTACGCAGGGGCTCAGTACCGGATGTCACAGTAAGGGCTGGAAAGTCCGTATCGCGGGACCGGCCGGCGTGTGCTGCGCGTGCCTCAGCCCGGCTCGCCGGTGCGGCGGCGCAGCAGGTAGGTGTCCATGATCCAGCCCTTGCGTTCGCGGGCCTCGGTGCGCGCCCGGAGGATGCGCTCGGAGGTCTCGGCGAGCGGGCCGGAGACGAGGATCTCGTCCTCGGTGCCGAGGTAGGCGCCGTAATGGATGTCCAGGCCCTCGGGGTCGAGGCCGGCGAAGGCCGCGCCGCCGTCGAGCATGACCACCACGTCGTCGGCGTCCTCGGGGAACCCCTCGGCGAGGCGGCGGCCGGTGGTGATCTGCAGGGGGCGCCCGACCCGGGTGAGGGTGAGGCGGTGGCGGGCCGCGAGGGCGGCGACGCTGCTGACGCCGGGGACGACCTCGTGGATGAAGGAACCGGGCCGGCGGGCCAGGACCTCCTCCACGACGGCGATCACGCTGTCGTAGAGGGAGGGGTCGCCCCAGACCAGGAAGGCGCCCGTCTCGCCGGGGCCGAGGTGGGCGTCGAGGAGTCCGGCCACCAGGTCGGCGCGGCGGCGGCGCCAGTCCTCGACGGCCTCGGCGTAGCCGGGGGCGGTGCGGTCGCGCTCGGCGTCGGGGACCTCGACGAGGCGGTGTCCGGGGCGCGCGTGCTCGTCCAGCATCCGCCGGCGCAGGCGGATCAGGTCCTGGCGTTCCTCGGGTTTCCCGAGGACGAGGAAGACGTCCGTACGGCCGATCGCCTTGACCGCCTGAAGGGTGAGGTGTTCGGGATCGCCCGCGCCGATGCCGATGACGAGGATGTGTCGCATGCGGTGATTGTGCCCTGCGGTGTGCCCGTGACGGTCGTCGCGGCAACTGTTCCCGGGGCGTCCCGTGATGTCCCTCACGCTGGATCGGGTGGTTACGGTGCGACTTAGTAGCGGGCGTTCACGCGGCATATAACATCTATCCGTAACGGAATGGGACATAATTCGCACAGGGGGGCGACGGTATCCGATCCGTACGGCGTCATGGGCCTCTCCCGGGGCGGGGAAAGCTTTCTGAGGGCCCATCAGGTCTCTTCCGGACCGTGGATCCGGCGGCGCGGCACGCTCACCCGCCGGGCGCAAGAGGCACCGCGGCTACGAGTCCGCGTAGTACCGATCTTTCATTGCCCGACGTTCGGGACGGTCCACACAATGGCCGGGCCCGCCAGCCATCACGGCAGTTCAGGTGGGTTGTGAACACACACGCCGAACCCTGGAGTGAGGTCACGCAATGACGAAGCACCGCCGGATGAAGCCCTTCCGGAAGATCACCGTCGCCGCCCTCGCCGTCGCCGCCGTGGGTGTGCCCTCGGTGGCCATGGCTTGCGTCGGCGGCCAGCAGGGCCCGCAGGACGACGGGTCCCAGGGCCAGGGCGGCCAGGGCCAGGCCCAGGGCCAGGGCCGCTGGAACCACGCCTCGTGGGGCGGGTCCTGGAACGGGTCCGCCGATGGCTCCGCCGACGGGACGTGGACGCAGGGCGGCCAGTGGGGCGGGAAGCCGTCCTGGGCACCCTCCGCCGCACCCTCGGCCCCCGCCTCCGCGCCCTCGTCCGCGCCCTCGTCGGCACCCTCGTCCGCGCCCTCGTCGGCACCCTCGTCCGCACCGGCCTCCCCGGCCGCGGGCTCCGGCGCCACGCTGACGGGAGCCTCGGCCACCGTGCTCGACCTGGTGAACCAGGAGCGGGCGAAGGCCGGCTGCACGGCCCTGAAGGTCAACGCCAAGCTGAACGAGGCCGCGCAGGACCACAGCAAGGACATGGCCTCGCACCAGAACATGTCGCACACCGGCTCCGACGGTACGTCACCCGCCGAGCGCATCTCCTCGGTGGGCTACAACTGGAGCAGCTACGGCGAGAACGTGGCCTACGGCTACTCCTCCGCCTCCAGCGTGATGAGCGCCTGGATGGCCAGTCCCGACCACAAGCGGAACATACTGGACTGCTCCTTCAAGGAAATAGGGATCGCGCTGGCGCAGCCCGGCAACTACTGGACGCAGGACTTCGGCGCCGCGCGCTGAAGCAGAACGCCGGGAGGACCGGCCGCCCCCGTGGCGGCCGGGCCTCCCGGCGTACGTGCGGTGGGATCAGCGCAGACCGCGGCCGAGCGCGTTGATCAGCTCACCCTTGGTGGTGTCCCCGCTCAGCTCCCAGAAGAAGGCGCCGCCGAGGCCCTGTGACTTCGCCCAGGCCGCCTTGCCCCGGAGGGTGAGCGGTGTGTCGTAGCTCCACCACTCGTCGCCGCAGCGGGCGTACGCGGTGCCGGCGACCACGCGCGTGGCCGGGCAGCGGGTCTTGAGCACCTTGTAGTCCTCGCTGCCCGCCTCCCAGGTGCCGGGGGCGGGGCCGGTGGCGTCGCCGCCGGGCGCCGTCTGCGTCACACCGGTCCAGCCGCGGCCGTAGAAGCCGAGACCCAGCAGGAGCTTGCGGGCCGGGATGCCGAGGCCGCGCAGCTTGTGGATGGTCGCCGCCGCGTTGGAGGTCTTCTCCGGGATGCCGCGGTAGGAGGTGAGCGGCGAGTGGGGGGCGGTCGGGCCGGTGGCCGACCAGGTGCCGAAGTAGTCGTAGGTCATCGGGTTGTACCAGTCGACGTACTTCGCGGCGCCCGCGTAGTCGGCGGCGTCGATCTTGCCGCCGTCCGAGGCGTCGGCGGTGATGGCGGCGGTGACCAGGTTCTTCTTGCCGAAGCGGTGGCGTACCGCGGCCATCAGGTCCTTGTACGCGGTCGGGCCGCTGGTGTCGCAGGACATGCCGCAGGCGTTGGGGTACTCCCAGTCGATGTCGATGCCGTCGAAGACGTCGGCCCAGCGCGGGTCCTCGACGAGGTCGTAGCAGGAGTCGGCGAAGGCCTTCGGGTCGGCCGCGGCCTGGGTGAAGCCGGGCGACCAGGTCCAGCCGCCGAAGCTCCACAGGATCTTGATGTCCGGGTACTGCTTCTTGAGCTTGCGCAGCTGGTTGAAGTTGCCGTGCAGCGCGCCGTCCGCGGTGCTGTCGGCGACGCCGTCGACGCTGCCGGCCGCGTCGTAGGGCTTCTGGTAGTCGGCCCACTCGTCGCCGACGGCGCACTTGCCGTCGCTCACGTTGCCGAAGGCGTAGTTGATGTGGGTGAGCCGCGAGGCCGCGCCCGAGGTGACGATGTTCTTGACGTGGTAGTCGCGGGCGTAGACGCCCCAGTCGATGAAGTAGCCGACGACTTTCGACGTGGCTCCCGTGGTGTGCGGGGCGTGGTGGCCGTGGGACGCCGCCGCGGGTGCCGGCTGGGCCGCGGCGGGGCCGGTGACCAGGCTCGCGGTGAGCAGCGCCGTGCCGGCGGCGACGAGGCCGACCAGGGTTCTGCGGAACCGTGATCCCTGCTGTCTGGGCATGGAGTCACCTCTGGTGAGGAAGCGGTCGTGAGCGCGCGTGGATCCGGGGACACCCTAGAAGGACTAGACCAATGGGGTCAATGGTCTGCACCAATTCGGAAGTCCCCGCTCCGCGCGCCGTGCTGACCGCCCGTCAGAGTGGCTGGAGCGTCCAGGACCAGCGGTGGGTGCCCGGGCCCACCCGGTACGCCGGCAGGGTGTCGGGGCCGCAGGAGGCGGTGCCGACCCCGCGGTGGGCGGCGTCCAGGTGGACCACGCACGCGGCACGCGGCACGAGTTCGTCGTGGTGGGCGGCGGCCGTGAGGTCCGCGGCACGGTAGCGGGTGACGCTCACCTGGCGCGGCACGTCCAGATGGACGGCGATCCCCGGCGCGGCCGCGGCCCCGGTGAGGGTGAAGCGCCGCACGTCGTGCCGCCCGCCGCTCTCCTGCGGCCTCAGGTACGGCGTGAACAGCGCGTCAACGTCCGCCCGGTGGAGCCCCACGGTCGCACCCGCGCACCGGTCGGGGTACGTCTCGCCGGGGCCCCGTCCGAACCATTCCAGGGTGTCGAGCCCCGCCACGGTCTCGAAGACGGTGCCGACCCGCGGCAGGTCGGTCAGCGCCTCCGGCAGCACCGCGGTCTCGTCGACGAGCAGCCCTCCGTTCGGCAGCGGCGTGAGGACCTGCTCGTGGCCGACGGTGCCCGCGCCGTCCGTCGCGTACGCCGAGCGCACCACCACGCTCGCGCCCTCCCTGCCGACCGACACCAGGGTGCGTTCCAGCGCGTGCAGGCCCCAGGCGCGCCAGCGAGCGGCGATGCCGCCCCATTCGTCGTTGTCGGTGGGGGCCCGCCACAGCGTCAGCACGGGCGGGGCGGTGAGCAGCGGATGCCGGAGCAGTCCGGCGTCGTCGAGCTCCACGGCCCCGGCCCCGTCCGCGGCGAGCACGGCACCCGCCCGGGTGAGCAGGTCACGGTGGTCCTCGGCGAGCACCAGCTGCGGGGCGCACACGAGCGTGCCGCGCGGCGCCCACGGCAGGTCCTGCGCCGTCGTGACGCGCAGCGTCAGGTGCGAGTCGCCGTGCGGCAGCAGGCTGGTGGGCAGCGGCACCACCGCGCTCTCCCCCGGCGCGAGGTCCGGGAGCCGGGCGGGGGCGGTGCCGGAGTCGCCGATGTGCCACCGCGCGCTCAGCCACGCCAGGCCCGCGAAGTGCTGCCGGTTGGTGATCCGCGCCTCGCGGCGGTCGGGGGTGAGCTCCAGCCGCAGCGGGGCGGCGATCTCGCGGTGCTCGGCCATCGCGGGCTTGGGCGTCCGGTCGGGCAGGACCAGGCCGTCGGCGCAGAAGGCGCCGTCGTGCGGCGTGTCGCCGAAGTCGCCGCCGTACGCCCAGCGGTAGCCGGGAGCGGTCACCCCGTCGGCGTACGCGTCGGCGGGGGCGTCGGGCCCGGCCGGGCGGCCGGCCCCCTCCCCGGTGAGCCGCTGGAGGATGCCGTGGTCGCGGAACTCCCAGACGAAGCCGCCCTGCAGGCCCGGGGTGGACTCGATGGCCCGCCAGTAGTCGGCCAGGGAGCCGTTGCTGTTGCCCATGGCGTGCGAGTACTCGCACAGGATGAGCGGCTTGGAGTGCGGGCCGGCCGTGATCTCCTCGATGGAGGCGTACATCGGGCAGATGATGTCGCTCGCGGACTGCGCCTCCTCCCAGGCGTCCTTGATCGCGCCCTCGTACTGCACGGGCCGGGTCGGGTCGGTGCGCCGCAGCCAGCCCGCGGCGGCGTCGTGGTGGGCGCCGTAGTCGCTCTCGTTGCCCAGTGACCAGACGACGACACTGGGGTGGTTGCGGTCGCGCAGCACCATCCGGGCCACCCGGTCGGTGAACGCTCCCAGGTAGCGGGGGTCGTCGGCCAGTTCGTGGGCGTGGTCGTGGGTCTCGATGTCGGCCTCGTCCACGACGTACAGGCCGAGTTCGTCGGCGAGGGACAGCAGGGCCGGGTCGGGAGGGTAGTGCGCGGTGCGCACCGCGTTGAAGCCGTGCCGCTTCATCAGGCACAGGTCGGCCCGCATCTCCTCGGCGTCGACCACGCGCCCGGTGAGGGGGTGGAAGTCGTGCCGGTTGACCCCGCGGAAGTAGACCCGGACGCCGTTGACCAGCAGGTCGGCCCCGGAGATCTCCACGCGGCGGAACCCGACGCGGTGGCGGGACTCGTCGGCCACGCTGCCGTCCGCCCGGTGCAGCCGCACGGTCAGGTCGTACAGATGCGGCGTCTCGGCGCTCCACGGCCGGACACCGGGCACCGTGGCCCGGATGCGGGCCTCGCCGAGGAAGTCCGAGACGCGCTCGCTCGCGACGTTGGCCCGCGCGAAGGCCTCGTCGGCGGGGAGCCGCAGGATGCCGTCCGGGGTGCACAGCAGTCCGGACACGCTCCAGCCCGCCGGGAGGGCGCCGTCCCCGCTGCGGACCCGGACCGCGACGTCGAGGGTGCCGCCGGGCACGGCGGTGATCCCCACGTCCGCCAGGTGGAGCGGGTCGGTGGCGTAGAGGTGGACGGAGCGGGTGATGCCGCCGTGCCACCACTGGTCCTGGTCCTCCAGGAAGGTCGCGTCGGACCACTTGACCACGGTCAGGCGCACGGTGTTGCGCTCCCCCGGGCGCACCGCGTGCGTGACGTCGAACTCCGAGGCGAGGTGGGAGTCCTTGCCCACCCCGACGGCGGTGCCGTTGACGTGCGCGATCAGCACGCTCTCGGCGGCCCCGACGTGGAGCACGACCCGCCGCCCCGCCCAGTCGGCGGGTACGTCGGCCTCCCGCTCGTACACCCCGGTCGGGTTGCGCCCCGCCGGCGGTGAGGGCGGCAGGTCGGGGAAGGGCATCGTCACGTTGGTGTAGTGCGGCAGGTCGCGCACGCCGTGGATGTCGTCGAAGTCCTGGACGGTCCAGCAGCCGGGCACGTCCGTCTCCGCCCAGCGGCCGGCGAGCGGGGTGCGCGGGGTGGGCAGCAGCTGGAAGCGCCAGCGCCCGTCCAGCGGTACGCGGGGCGCGTCGGGGCGGACGACGGCGTGCATGGGCAGCCGGCGCCATCCGGTCAGCTCGGGGGCGTCCCACGGGTCGATCGGAACGGCGGGCTCTGCGCTTGCGGGGCGGCGGTCCTGCATGGGGGTTCCCTCCCGGGAGCGGTCGGTTCGCGGTGGGGGCGCGGTGACGGCGGGCCGCGTGGGGACGAGGACCGGGGCGGCGTCGCCGGGGGTGGCCCGGCGGCCGCGGGTCGGGGTCCGCGGTGCGGCGCGATCGGCGCCGGGGAGGACGAGGGTCCGCTGCGACGGCACGGGGTGGCGGCCGGGCGGTACGTCGTCCGGGGCGGGCGTGGTGCGCGCGCCCCGGACGGCCCGGAACGGTCGGGCGGGTGGCCGGTGGCCGGACCGTTCCGGGCGGTGGGGCGGCTACGCGCGCGGCGTGAGACGCAGGGTGAGGATCTGGAACGGCCGCAGGGACACCCGGATCCCTCCGTCGGGCCCGAGCTGCGCGCTCTCCCCCTCCAGCGGGCGTTCCAGCAGGTCGGTCACCTGCACCCGCTCCACCGGGAACGAGGCGCGCAGGGTGGTCGCGGCGCGCCCGCCGAGCGACTCGTACAGCCGGACGACCACGTCGCCGGAACGGTCGTCGGCGAGCTTGACCGCCTCGATCGCGGCCCGCGTGCCGTCGAGGGTCACCAGGGGCGCGGCCGGCCCGGCGCCCGCGGCCCCGGCGGTGACGCGCAGCGGCAGGTTGAGCTCGTAGCCGCCCGCCACGGCGTCCTCCACGGCCGCGCCGGGCAGCAGCGCGTACGTCATGCGGTGCGTGCCCTGGTCGGCGTGCGGGTCGGGCACGCGGGGCGCCCGGACCAGGCTGAGCCGCAGCGTCGTGGTGGTGCCGCCGTCCTCGCGGGAGGTGCGGCCGACATCGTGGCCGTAGGTCGAGTCGTTGAGCACGGCCACGCCGTACCCGGGCTCGGCGACGTGCACCCAGCGGTGGCAGAAGACCTCGAAACGGGCCGCGTCCCAGCTGGTGTTGGTGTGCGTGGGCCGGAAGACGTGCCCGAACTGGATCTCGGCGGCGCTCCGGTCGGCGTGCACGTCCAGCGGGAAGGCCGCCTTGAGGATCTTCTCGCTCTCGTGCCAGTCGATCTCCGTCTCGAAGTCGATCCGCGGGCTGCCCGCGCGCAGCCGTACGGTCTGCGCGAGGCGGGAGGCCCCGAAGGACCGCTCGACGCGGATGGCGCCGACGAGCGGGCCCTCCTCGACGACGGTGACCGCGTCCGCGGCCGTCAGGTCGGTGTACTGGCGGCGGTAGTGCCGGTCGATGTCCCAGGCGTCCCACTGGTTGGGCAGGTCGGTGTGGAGCCGCAGCAGGTTGCCGCGCGCGCCGGGGGCGAGCACCTCGCGGCCGGCGGTCAGGTCGAACACCGAGGTGAGCAGCCCGTCGTCGTCGAGTTCGACACGGACCAGCCCGTTGTCCAGGACACGGCCGGTGACGGTCACCTTGCCGCCCGGCTCACCCGCCACGACCGGCCCCGCCCCGGAGGCCGGCAGCTCGGCGAAGACCGCCACCCGCCCGTCGGCGAGCGGCTGGCCTCCGGCTCCGTCCGGCGCCGCCGGCACCGCGACGACCTCCGCCCGGGGCCGCGGTGAGGTGTTGAACACCCACGGCACCGACGGCCCCGTGCCGGGGTCGCCGGCCACCACCGCGGCGGCGGTGGCGGTGATCGCCTCCAGCTCCTCCTTCAGGCGCGCGTAGGTCGCCTCGGCCTCGCGGTGCACCCAGGCGATGGAGGAGCCCGGCAGGATGTCGTGGAACTGGTGGAGCAGGACCGTCTTCCACAGCCGGTCGAGGTCCTCGTACGGGTAGGCGTACGAGGGGTCGCGCAGCGCGGCCGTGGCGGCCCACAGCTCGGCCTCGCGCAGCAGGTGCTCGCCCCGCCGGTTGCCGGACTTGGTGCGGGCCTGGCTGGTGTACGTGGCGCGGTGCAGCTCCAGGTAGAGCTCGCCGGACCACACCGGGGCGTCCTCGTACTCCTCCCGGGCCTCGCGGAAGAACGTGTCCGGGTCCTGGACGACGACCTTGGCCGAGCCCTCCAGGTCGCGCAGGCGCCGGGCCTTCTCCAGCATCTCGCGGGTGGGGCCGCCCCCGCCGTCGCCGTGGCCGAAGGGGACCAGGGAACGCGTGCCGCCGCCCTTGTCGGCGTAGTTGCGCACGGCGTGGGCCATCTCCTCGCCGGAGAACACCGCGTTGTAGGTGTCGACGGGCGGGAAGTGCGTGAAGATGCGGGTGCCGTCGATGCCCTCCCACCAGAAGGTGTGGTGCGGCATCTTGTTCGTCTGGTTCCACGAGATCTTCTGCGTGAGGAACCACTCCATCCCGGCCAGCCGGGCGAGCTGCGGGTAGGCGCCGGTGTAGCCGAAGGAGTCGGGCAGCCACACCCCCCGGCACTCGACGCCGAACTCCTCGGCGAAGAAGCGCTTGCCGTGGATCAGCTGGCGGGCCATCGCCTCGCCGCCCGGCAGGTTCCCGTCGGCCTCCACCCACATGCCGCCGACCGGCACCCAGTTGCCGGCCTTCGCCGCCTCCTGCATGCGGCGGTACACCTCGGGGTTGCGCTCCTTGACCCAGGCGTACTGCTGGGCCTGGGAACAGGCGAAGACCAGCTCCGGGTAGTCGGCGGCGAGCGCGGTGACGTTGGAGAAGGTGCGGGCGGTCTTGCGCTTGGTCTCACGCAGCGGCCACAGCCACGCGCTGTCGATGTGGGCGTGGCCGACCGCGGACAGCGTGTGGGCGCTGGCGTGGGCGGGCCGGGACAGCGCCCCGGCGAGTTCCGCGCGGGCCGCGGCGGCGGTGCCGGCGACGTCCGCGATGTCGAGGGCGTCGAGCATCCGCTCCAAGGCGCGCAGCAGTTCGTGGCGGCGCGGCTCGGCCGTGGACAGCTCACGCATCAGTTCGCCCGCGACCTCGATGTCGAGGACGAGGTGCCACACGTCCTCGTCGAGCACGGCGAGGTCCGCGCGGGCCATCGTGTACAGCGGTTCCGCGGGCGCGGTGAGCCGGTCGCCGAGCGGGGTCGGCAGAAAGCCCTTGGCCAGGATGTCGGGGTTGGCGGCGGCCTCCAGCAGCAGTTCCACCGGCTCGCCGCCGGCCGCGGGGTTCGCGACGGGCACGTACTGGTTGCGCGGCTCGATGCCCTTGACCGGGGTGCCGGACGCGTCGTGGACCAGGGCCTCGGCCTGGCCGCCGGGCCAGTCGCCGATGAAGCCGAGGTCGAAGACGGCCTCGACGCGCCGGCCGGCCCATTCCGCGGGGACCGTGCCCAGGGCGCGTATCCAGCTGGTCGACCAGGGGGTGCCCCAGCGGTCGCCGACCGCGAAGGGCACGTACCCGGCGGCCAGCGCCTCGCCCACCGGCACCGGTTCGCCGTCCACGTGCCACGCGGTGAGCGTCAGCGGCACCGACGCGGCGTACACCGCGGGGCGGATGCGCTGTTCGAGGACGCGGTCGAGGCGCGCCTCGACCTGCTTGCGGTCGTCGTGCATGGGTGCTGTTCCCCTCAGTCCCGGAGGTAGGCGAGGTCGGGTACGTGCTTGCGGTAGCCGTCGAGCAGACGCTGGGCGACGGCGACGGAGTCGACGAGCGGGTGGAGCGCGAAGGCGCGCAGCGCGGCGGCGCGCTCGCCGGTGGTGGCGGCCCGGATGACGTCGCGCTCGACGGCCTTGACGGAGGTGACCAGGCCGACGGCGTGGCCGGGCAGCGGATCGCCGACGATCGGGCGGGCGCCGTTGGCGTCCACGTGGCAGGGCACCTCCACGACGGCCTCGGCGTCGAGCGGCTCCAAAGCGCGGCGGTTGCGGACGTTGAGGATCAGCGTGGTGCGCTCGTCGAGGGCGATGGCCCGCATCAGGGCGAGGGCGACCTGCTCGTAGCCGCCGGACTCCAGGTCGCACGAGTCGCGTTCGCCGGCTCCCGCGGCCTCCCGGACGTCGGCGCCGTAGGTGGTCTCGCGCTCCAGGCGGGTGGCGTCCCAGGCCGCGAAGGGCTCGGTGCCCGGGGCGCGCATCGTCTCGTAGAAGCGCTGCTGCTGCTCCAGGAGGAAGGCGCCGCGGGTGTGCTCGGCGTCGCGCGCGGCGGCGACGGTCTCCCGGTTGGAGTAGTAGTAGTTCAGGTACTCGTTGGGCACCGAGCCGAGGGTGCGCAGCCAGTCGGCGCCGAAGAGCTTGCCCTCCTCGAAGGAGGTGAGCGCCGCCTCGTCGGCCAGCAGGCGCGGGAGCAGGTCGACGCCGTCCACGCGCACCGCCCGCAGCCAGCCGAGGTGGTTCAGGCCCGCGTAGTCGAACCAGGCGCGGCCGGCGTCGACGCCCAGGGCGCGCGCCACCCTCCTGCCGAGGCCGACGGGCGAGTCGCAGATGCCGATGACGCGGTCGCCGAGGTGGTGGGACATGGCCTCGGTGACCATGCCGGCGGGGTTGGTGAAGTTGATGACCCAGGCGTCGGGCGCCAGCCGCGCGATGCGGCGGGCGATGTCGACGGCGACGGGGATGGTGCGCAGCCCGTACGCGATGCCGCCGGGGCCGACCGTCTCCTGGCCGAGGACGCCCTCGTCGAGGGCGACGCGCTCGTCGACGACGCGTCCGGCGAGGCCGCCGACGCGGATCGCGGAGAACACGAAGTCGGCGCCGGTGACGGCCTCGTCGAGGTCGGTGGTGACGGTGACCCCGGGCGCGTCGGGGTATCCCTGCGCCTGCTGCCGCAGCACCCGGACGATGGCGTCCAGGCGTCCGGGGTCCAGGTCGTGCAGGGTCACGTGGGTGACGCGGCCCGCCGCACGGTCCTCCAGCAGGGCGCGGTAGACCAGCGGGACGCGGAAGCCGCCACCACCGAGAATCGTGAGCCTCATACCTCGACCACCTCCACCCCCGCCTCGCGCAGCGAGGTCCGGGTCGTCGCGTCCGCCGGGGCGTTGGTCACCACGACGTCGATGTCCTCGGGCCCGCACACACGGGCCATGCCGGTGCCGGGGAACTTCCCGGCGTCCGCCGCGAGCACCACCTGGTCGCTCGCCGCGATCATGGCCCGTTTGACGGGCACCTCCACGGCGGTCGTGTCCAGTATCTGCCCGCCCGGGCGGATGCCGCTGGTGCCCAGGACCAGCCGGTCGGCCCGGACCTGGCGCAGGTTGTCCTCGGTGAGGAAGCCGACCAGGGACCGGTACTCGCGGCGCACGACCCCGCCGAGCAGCACCAGCTGGACGTCCTTCTCGTCCTGCAGCTCCTCGTAGACCGCGAGGTTGCTGGTGATCACCGTGAGCGAGCGGCCGCGCAGGTGCCGGGCGACCCGCAGTGCGGTGGTCCCGATGTCCAGCAGCACGGTCTCGCCGTCCTTGATGATCTCGGCGCAGCGGACGGCGATGGCGTCCTTGGCCTCGACGCGGACGGCGGCGACGTCCGGGAACGGGTCGTCCTCGCCGGTCAGCGGGACCGCACCGCCGTAGACCCGCTTCAGCAGGCCCTCGTCCTCGAGCTGGATGAGGTCGCGGCGGATCGTGGCCTGGCTGGCGCCGATCCGCTCGGCCAGCACGGTCACCGAGGTGGGGCCGTCCGCCCGCAGCGCACGGAGGATCAGCTCATGTCGTCGGTCGGGGAGCATGACACGAACCCTACCCGGGCTCTCTGCAAAGTCAATCAAAGTCGAGCAGGTTTGTGATTGACCCTTGTCAAACCACTGCACAGCATGCAAGCTCTTGCCTACTTCAGGCCGGGGCGTCCCCCCGTCCGGGCCTGGACCGGGGGGACACGAAGCACCGGGCGCCCCGCGCCGGTGCCCCTGGAGAGGTAGGTCGCAATGCCGCGGTCGACACACGCCGGCAGCACCCGGGAGGAGGCAGCCGATGTCTTCCTGTCAGGGCTGCTCTTCTTCGACCTGGGTTTCACCGGGCTCCCCTCGGCTCCCACCCCGGGCGCCGAGGTGTGGACCAAGGGCATGGGCACGTCCCCCGGCGGGATCGCCAACTTCGCGGTCGCGCTGAGCAGGCTGGGGCTGCGCACGTCGCTGTCCGCGGCCTTCGGCGAGGACCTGCTCGGCACGCACCTGTGGCACGAGCTGTCCGTCACCGAGGGCGTCGACCTCTCCCGCTCGCGCCGCTTCGCCGGATGGCCGACCCCGGTGACCGTCTCGCTCGCGTACGACGGCGACCGGGCGCTGGTCACCCACGGCCAGGAGCCGCCGCTCGGCCCGGACGCGATGATCGGCGAACCGCCGCCCAGCCGGGCCGCGATCGCCCACATCGGCGCGGAGCCGCTGGAGTGGGTGGGGCGCGCGCACGCGGCGGGCACCCTGGTCTTCGCCGACGTCGGCTGGGACCCCTCGGAGCGCTGGAGCCCGGCGGTGCTGGAACAGCTCGCCCTGTGCCACGCCTTCATGCCCAACGCCGAGGAGGCGATGGCCTACACCCGCACCGGCACCCCGCGGGCGGCGCTGTCCCGGCTGGCCGACCTCGTACCGCTCGCCGTGGTCACCGACGGCGCCGGGGGCGCGCTGGCGGTGGACTCCACGACGGGCGAGAGCGCTTCGGTGGCCGGCCTGCCGGTGGACGCCGTCGACACCACCGGCGCCGGCGACGTCTTCGGGGCCGGGCTGGTCGCCGCCACCCTGGCCGGCCGGCCGCTCCCCGACCGGCTGCGCTTCGCCAACCTCGTCGCCGCGCTGTCCGTGCGGCGGATCGGTGGCGCCGCCGCCGCACCGGACGTGGCCGCCGTCGACCGCTGGTGGCGGTCCGTGCGCGACTCCCCCGGCAACGACGACCTGCGCTCCGCCTACGCCTTCCTCGACCACACCGTGCCGGCCGCCGCGACGACCGCCGCCGGCCCGCACCACGCCGATCAGCCCGAGCAGTAGGAGAACCCCGTGGACCTTTCCCGCAGACGATTCCTCCAGGCGACCGTGCTCACCGCCGCGGCCGCCGGCCTCACCGCCGCGTGCGGTGGCGGCGGCGCGGGCGGCACCAGGAACGGCAAGAACCTCACGCTCTGGTACTGGGGCGGCGGGCTGAGTGACAAGGTTGTCAAGGACGCCGAGGCGCACTTCACCGAAGTGACCCTGAAGTCCGCGCAGATAGGCGGCGACTTCAAGCAGAAGCTGCTCACGACGCTGACCGGCGGCCAGTCCGTGCCCGACATCACCGGCATCAAGGGCGAGGACATGGCCTCCTTCCTGCCCAATGCCAACCGCTTCCTGGACCTCAACGACCTGGGCTTCAAGGACCTGGCCCCGCAGTACCTGGAGTGGAAGACCAAGCTGGCGCGCAGCGAGGACGGCCGGCAGATCGGCTTCCCGATCGACATCGGCCCCACCGCGATGTTCTACCGCGCGGACTTCTTCGAGCAGGCCGGGCTGCCCTCCGAGCCGGAGCAGGTCGCGGCGCAGATCAAGACCTGGGACGACTGGCTGGCCGCGGGCCGGGAACTGCACAAGGCGGTGCCGTCGGCGTCGCTGATCAACAGCGCGAGCGCGGTCTTCGACATCGCCGTCGGCCAGGGCACGCAGCGCTTCATCGACACCGGCAACCACTTCGTCGGCGACCAGGACCACATCCGTGCCGCCTGGGACCTGGCCGTACGGCCGTACGAGCTCGGGCTCGACGCCAAGATCAACGACAACAGCTGGAACGCGGCCATCGCCAAGGGCACGCTGGCGACCGAACTCGGCGCCGCCTGGCACGCCCTGGACATCTCCTCCGCCGCCCCCGACTCCAAGGGCAAGTGGCGCGTGGCCCCGATGCCGGGCGGCCCGTCCAACCTCGGCGGCTCGTTCCTGGCGCTGCCCCGCCAGTGCCGCAACCCCGAGCAGGCCTTCAAGGTCGTGAGCTGGCTGCTGAGCCCCGCCAACGACGCCCGCGGCTTCGCCGACGCCGCGATCTTCCCGGCCGCCCCCGCGGCGTACGCGATGCCGCAGATGACGGCCGGCGATCCGTACTTCGGCGGCCAGAGGACCATCGACGTCTTCGGGCCGGCCGCCAAGGCGATCCCGGCGGCCTACGAGGCCCCCGCGGACGCGGCCCTGATGGCGACGTACAAGACCGAGCTGACCAACGTCGAGACCAAGGGCAAGAGGCCGGACGACGCCTGGAAGGACGCCGTGGCCCAGGCACAGCAGATCGCGCAGCGGCAGGGCGTGCGCTGACATGGCGGTGCCTCCGACCACCGGCCCCGGCTCCGTCGCGGTGGACGCCACCGGCGGCGGCCCGGGGCGGCCGCGCATGCGTCCGCGCCGCTCCGCGCCCGCGCACCACCTGCCGCAGCCGACGGCGCGGGCCGCCCGGCGCGGTGCGCTGTCCTTCTGGCCGCAGTACCTGGCCATCTCGCCGTTCTACCTGGTCTTCGGCGTCTTCATGCTCTGGCCGGTGTTCTACTCGCTCTACCTGGCCTTCCACCGCTGGGACGGCATCGGCGAGATGCAGTTCGTCGGGTTGCAGCAGTTCCGCTTCCTGATGGACGACCCGGTCTTCTGGCTGTCGATCCGCAACACCCTGGCCATCTGGGTGCTGTCGACGGTGCCGACGCTCCTGGGGGCGCTGGTGCTGGCCACGCTGCTCAACTCCGTGCGGCGCTTCAAGTCCTTCTACCGGATCGCGCTCTTCCTGCCGAACGTCACCTCGATCGTCGCCATCGCGATCTTCTTCGGGGCGGTCTTCAGCAACAACTTCGGCCTGGTCAACGCGATCCTGCACATGGCCGGCCTGCCCGAGGTCCAGTGGATGAGCAATCCGTGGACCATCAAGCTGGTCATCGCGCTGCTGATGACCTGGCAGTGGACCGGGTACAACATGATCATCTACCTGGCGGGGATGCAGGCCATCCCCGGCGAGGTCTACGAGGCGGCGCGGATCGACGGGGCCGGGCCGGTGCGGACCTTCCTGCGCATCACGATCCCGATCCTGCGCCCGGTCATCCTGTTCACGGTCGTCATCTCGACCGTCAACGGCCTGCAGAGCTTCACCGAGCCGCAGGTCCTCTTCGGGAGCAACGCGGCCAACGCCAATCTCGGCGGCCCCGGCCAGGCGGGTCTGACCACCTTGCTCTACTTCTACCAATCGGCGTTCTCCAACAACGACTTCGGCTACGGGGCCGCCATCGTCTGGGCGTTCTTCGTGCTCATCCTCGTGCTCGTCGTCGTCAACTGGCGCCTCGTCCAGCGCGGGAGGAAGTCATGACGCGCACCGCACGGTCGCTGCGCCCCAAGGGGCTTTACCCGCACCTCGTGCTGATCGTCGCGGTCCTCGTCTCGGTCTTCCCGTTCTACTGGACGATCGTCATGGCGACCAACACCACCCGCGACATCTACCGCACGCCGCCCAAGGTCTCCTTCGGCCCGCACCTGCTGGACAACGTCCGCACGGTGCTCGACAGCATCGACTTCTTCGGCTCGATGCTCAACACGCTGGCCGTCGCCAGCGTCTCGACCGTGCTCGTGCTCCTCGTCGACTCGATCGCGGCCTTCGCCTTCGCCAAGTTCGACTTCCCCGGGCGCAAGTGGCTCTTCGGGGTGCTGCTCGTCTTCATGATGCTGCCGCTGCAGCTGGCGATCATCCCGCAGTACCTGATCATGATGCACCTGGGCTGGCTGGGCACGCTCAAGGCGCTCATCCCGCCCGCGCTGGCCAACGCCTTCGGCATCTTCTGGCTGCGCCAGTACGTCAGCGGGGGCGTCCCCGACGAACTCCTCGACGCCGCCCGCATGGACGGCTGCGGCTTCCTGCGCCAGTACTGGCACGTGGTGCTGCCGATGATCCGCCCGGCGCTGGCGTTCCTCGGCATCTACGCCTTCGTCAACGCCTGGAACGACTACGTCTGGCCGCTGATCGCCCTGGTCAACCCCGAGCACATCACGCTCCAGGTCGCCCTGGCCCAGCTCAACGTCGGCCGCTCCACCGACTACAGCGTCGTGATGGCCGCCGTGCTCATCGCCTCCGCGCCCCTGGTGGTGGTCTTCGCGCTCTTCGCCCGGGGCTTCATCGCGGGCGCGACCGAGGGGGCCGTCCGCGGCTGACCCGTCACCGGTCCCGGGGCGCGCCCGGCGCCCCGGGCGGGCGGTCAGCCCGTCTGCACCGTGACCATGCCGTTCTCGGTGGTGGCGGTGATCCTGCGGGACGACGACGGATCGGTCGGCACGGTCACCTGCCGCATGCCGACGCCGGTCCGGGCCTGCACGTCGTAGGCGGTTCCGGGCGGCACCGTGACGGTGACCATGCCGTTCCCGGCGGTGGTGGTGACCTCCTGCGGTGCGACCGCGAAAATCGCCTCGACCGTGCCGTTCTCGCTCGTCAGGGACGCCCGGCGGGCGCCCAGCGCGGTGCCGGTGACGCTGCCGTTGCCCGTGCCGAGGTCGACCGCGCCGGTGACGCCGTCCGCCTCGACCTCCCCGTTGTCCACCCTGACGGTGACGGGCGTCGCGGGGGGCACCCTGACGACGTAGTCGACCTTGCACGGCCGGCTGTTCCCGCACCCGGAGCCGACCAGCCTCAGGGTGCCGCCCTCGACCCGATGACGGGTGGCCGGCTTCACGGCGCCGTACTCCAGGGTCTCGGTCACCGACATCGGCCCGCTCCCCACGGTGATCCGCACGGAGCCGTTCTCGTTGCGCACGTCGAGCGCCTTCGCGCCCGAGATCTCGTAGGAGTGCGGGGAGGACCCGCCCGTCGCGCCGCCGGGCGACCCTTTGCCCGAGGGGACGACGGAGCCGGTGACGTCGGCACCGGGTGCCCCGTCGCCGCCCGCGTCGCAGGACACCAGGAACCCCGCCGCAAGGGCCAGGACGACCGCCACCGCGCGCCAACTCTTCACCACTGCCTTCTCCTTGCACGTCGTCAACCATCGCCCCACGGGGAGCATATCGCTGCAAAGGCGGCATTCCCGATCCTCCGATGGGGTGACTGGCCCGCCGGGGCGCGGGTACACGCCCTTCGAACGCGGTGCGGCGAACGGGTGGCAGCGGCCGTGCGGGCGGCGCGCGGGGCGGGCCGGGTGCACCGCGGCCGGTAGACCTGGCGGACGGGGCGGACGGATCCGGGAGGGCAGGATGGGGCGCAGGGCTGCCGAGGTGACGGGGTGGCTGCTCGTGCTGCTCGCCCTGTACGTGGTGCTGATCGGGCCGGTCACGGTGCTGGAGGTCGTCGTCGGCGCGGCCGGCGCGCTGCTGGCCGGCATCGCCGCGCACACGGTGCGGAAGGCCGCGGGCGCGACGCCGGGCGGTGCCCGGTACGTGGCGCGGGCGGCACGCGCCTGGCCGGGCGCGGTGCTCGCGGAGACCTGGCGACTGGCCGCGGCGGCCGTCGGCGGGCGGGCGCACCGCGGCGGCCTGCACACCCTGCGGCTGCCGGAGGGCGTCGGGACGGGATGGGCGACGGCGATGCTGTCCGCCACCCCGGGCACCGTCGTGGTGGACGTCGGCGACAGCGGCGAACGCGACGTCACGGTGCACCGGTTGGGTGTCGGCGCGTCCGCGATGGAGCGGGCGCTGGGCGCCGAGGAGGTGCGGCGATGAACGCGTGGCTGATCGCGGCCGGGGTGCTCATGAGCGCCGGGCTGGGTCCGTGCGCCTGGCTGGTGCTGCGCGGCGCGGCACACGCCCGGCTGGCCGGGGTGAGCCTGGCGACGACGCTGGTGGCGGTGGTGTTCCTGCTGCTGGCCCAGGGCTTCGGGCGCAGTTCGTACGGCGATCTCGCACTGGTGCTGGCCGTACTGGGGCCGGTCGGGACGCTGGTGTTCACCCGGTTCCTGGCCGGGGAACCGCACGAGGGCGGCGGTGCCGCGACATGACGGCCCGTCATGTGTGCGCACTGGCGCTTCTGGTCACGGGCTGCGCCGTGCTCCTGCTTTCCGCGGCGGCGCTGGTCCTGCTGCCCGGCCCCTACCGCCGGCTGCACGCCCTGTCCCCCGCGGGAGCGCTGGGCGCCCCGCTGGTGGTGCTGGCCCTGGCGGTGGAGACGGGGCCGGGGCGCGCCGCGCTGAAACTGCTGTTCGTCGGCCTGCTGCTGGCCGCGGGCGGCACGGTGACCACGATGGCGCTCGGGCGCCTGACCCTGCGCATGGACGAGCGAACGGAGCCCGCCGCATGACGGGCACCGATGTGCTGGTGGTGATCGCGCTGCTGCTGGTGGCGGTGACGGCCACGGCGGCCGTGCTGACCCGCGACCCGGTAAGGCAGTCGGTCGTGCTGGCCTTCCTGGGCCTGGCGTTCGCGCTGCTGTTCACCGTGTTCCAGGCACCGGACGTGGCGCTGTCGCAGCTGGCCGTCGGCTCGGTGCTGACGCCGCTGCTGATCCTCCTCACCGTCCGCCGGGTCCGGCGCGGGCCCGCGGCCAAGCGGACCGGGCGGGACGGCCGGTGAGGCGCGGCACGCGGATCCGGCTGTTCGCCGTCGCCGCCGCGGTGCTGTTCGCGGGCTGGACGCTCGCCTGCGCCGGCCTGCCGCCGTTCGGCGGTGACGTCCATCCCTACGGCGAGCGGGCGGTCGCCGCGGCGCTGACCCGGCACACGGCGAACGCGGTCTCCTCGGTCAACTTCGACCAGCGGGCCTTCGACACCCTCGGCGAGGAGTCCGTGCTGTTCGCGGCGGTCCTGGGGGCCACCGTGCTGCTGCGGCTGGCCCGTGACGAGCGCAAGGTCGGCCCGGCGCCGCTGTCGGTGCTGCCGGCCACCCGGCTGTTCGGCGCGCTGCTGCTGCCGGTGACGCTGCTGACCGGCTGGTACGTCGTCGCGCACGGCCAGCTGAGCCCCGGCGGCGGCTTCCAGGGCGGCGTGGTGCTGGCCGCGGGCCTGCACCTGGCGTACGTGGCCGCCGACTACCGGGTGCTGGGCCGGGTGCGCCCGCTGGCCGTCCTGGACGTGACGGACGCCCTCGCGGCGGCCGCGTTCACGGCGCTGGGCCTGGTGGGGCTCGCGGTGGCCGGCGCGTACCTGGCCAACACGCTGCCGCTGGGGACTTTCCGCGACCTGGCCTCCGGCGGGCTCGTGCCGCTGATCAACGCCGCCGTCGGGGTGGAGGTGGGCTCGGGCGTCGTCGTCCTGCTCGCGGCCTTCCTCGACCAGGCCGTGGAGGTGACCGACAGGTGAGCGTGCTGCCCTACCTCGTGGCCGGCTGGGTCTTCCTGGCCGGGATGTACGGGCTGGTGACCAGCCGTGACCTGATCCAGGCCGTGGGCTGCCTGAGCGTCACCCAGTCGGGGACGTACGTGCTGCTGCTGGCCGTCGGCTACCGGCACGGCGGCACCGCCCCCGTCTTCTCCGACACCTCCGTGCGCACCCCGGTCGTCGACCCGGTCGTACAGGCGATGACCCTGACCGACGTCGTGGTGGGGGCGGTGGTCACCGCGCTGCTGCTCAGCCTGGTCATCCAGTTGCGCAAGCGGCACGGCACCCTGGACCCGGAGTCGCTGACCGGGCTGAAGGGCTGAGGGCGCCGACCGTGGGGCCGGACGCCCTGCTGCCGCTGGCCGTCGCCGTTCCGCTGCTCGGCGCGGTGCTGCTCGCCGTGTGCGGCAGACGGCTGCCGCGGCTGGGATGCGATGTGCTGGCCACGGTCTGCGCGGCGGCGGAGGTCGTGGTCGTGGCGGCGCTGTGGGCGGGCACGGGCGACGGGCTGTCCGTGGTGTGGCTCGGCGGCTGGCGGCCGGAGGCCCTGAGCGGCCACGGCGTCGGCGTCGTCCTGGCCGCGGACCGGGTCGGCGGCGGGATGGCGCTGCTCGCCGCGGTGCTGGTGCTGGCGGTGGTGGTCTACTCGTGGCGCTACTACGCCGAGCCGGGCGGCGACCACGCGGGGAACTTCCCCGCGCTGCTGCTGCTCTTCGAGGCGGGCATGTGCGGCTTCGCCCTGACCGGTGACCTCTTCGACGCCTTCGTCTTCTTCGAGCTGATGGGCGTGGTCGCGTACGCCCTCACCGGGTACCGCATCGAGGACCCCCGCCCGCTGCAGGGCGCGCTGACCTTCGGCTTCGTCAACTCGCTCGGCGCGTACGCCTCCTTGATGGGCATCGGCCTGCTGTACGCGCGCACCGGCGAGCTGGGCTACGCCGCGATCGGACGTGAACTGGCGCGGCACGGCGGGCCGGACGCCCTCGTGGTGTGCGGCTTCGTGCTGGTCGTGACGGGGCTGCTGGTGAAGGCCGCGATGGTCCCCTTCCACCTGTGGCTGCCCGACGCGCACGCTGTCGCGCCGACCCCGGTGTGCATGCTGCTGTCGGGGGTGATGGTCGAGCTGGGCGTCTACGGGGTCACGCGCGTCTACTGGGCGGTCTTCTCCGGTCCCGGCGGCATCCCGCCGCACGCGCTGCGGGACACCCTGACGGCGTTCGGGGTGCTGACCGCACTGGTGGGGGCGGTGATGTGCTGGCAACAGCGGCACCTGAAACGTCTGCTGGCCTTCTCCACCATCTCGCACGTGGGCCTGTTCCTGGTGGGCGTGGCCACGCTCACGCCGCTGGGCACCGCGGGCACCGCCGTGTACGTCGCGGGGCACGCCGGGGCCAAGGCCGCCCTGTTCGGACTGACCGGCGTGCTGCTGGACCGGTACGGCTCGGTCGACGAGCACGGGCTGCACGGCAGGGCCCGGGAACTGGTGCTGCCCGGCGCGCTGTTCCTGCTGGCCGGGCTGGTGCTCGCCGGGCTGCCGCCGTTCGGCACCGGGCTGGGGAAGGCGCTGGCGGAGGACGCGGCGGCACACTGGCTGGGATGGCTGCCCGCCGCGTACTTCGTGGCCTCGGCGGTGACCGGTGGCGCCGTACTGCGCGCCGCGCTGCGGGTCTTCCACGGTGCAGGTCCCCGTCCTGCCTCCCACCCCTGGGAGCCGGAGACCAGCGGGGAGGGCGAGGAACCCGAGATCCGCGGGCCGCGCCGTGTGCTGCCGGTGATGATGGTCACCGTCCCGGCGCTGCTGCTGCTCGGCTGTCTGGCGGTCGGCACGGTCCCCACCGTGGGCGCCTCCCTCGCCCGTTCCGCCACGGTGTTCACCGACCAAGCGGGCTACGCCGCCGCGACGCTCGGCTCGTCGCGCCCGGCCGGTCCTGCCGACGTGCCGCCCGCGGCCGGGTGGACGTCGGAGGGCGTGCTGCTGGGCCTGCTCTCCACGGCCGCCGCCGCGGCCCTGGCCGCGGCCGCCGTATGGGGCCCGGGTGCCTCCGGCGCCCTCGCGCGGCGTACCCGTACCGCCGCCGGTGCGGTGACCCGGACGGCTGTGGTGCCGCTGCGCCGGCTGCACTCGGGGCTGCCCGGGGACTCCGTCGCCTGGCTGACGGTCGGCGTCGCCGTGCTGCTCGTCGCCTTCGGCGCGCAGGCGGGCGGGGGATGACACGTGGCGGTCGTACCACCGCATGCACCAGCCCCCGCCCCGCCCGCGACCACCAGCCCGCCCGGGTCTCAGGCCCCCGACCGTGCGCGGTGCCGCTCCACGCCTTCGGCGCGGAGCCGGACAGCCGGACAACCCACCCCCATCCGCACCACCGCGAACCCCGGCAGCCCGCACCCGCGACCACCGGGCGACCGCGCGGGCTCCGGCACGCCGGGCGGGGGATGACGCGTGGCGGTCGCACCGGCCGCCCGCCTCCGGCCGTTACGGTCCGTGCATGGAACCGGGTATCGCCTTCGCTCTGTGTGCCGCCGTCCTGATGGGGACGGCGACGGTGATACAGGCCATGGGCGCGCGCCGGGCCGCCGCGGGCTCGCCCGGGGCGCCGTGCTCGGGCGCGCGGACGCTGCTGGCGGCACTGCGGTGCTGGCCGTTCGTCGCGGGCGTCGGGATGGACGCGCTGGGCTTCGCGGCGGAGCTGGTCGCGCTGCGGTCCCTGGCGCTGTTCGTGGTCGAGGCGGCGCTGGCGTCCTCGCTCGCGGTCACCGCGGTCGTGGCGGCGGTGCTGCTGAAGGTGCGGTTGCGTGCGGCGGAGTGGACGGCGGTCGGCGCGGTGTGCGTCGGGCTCGCGGTGCTGGCGGTCTCCGCGGGCCGGGACGGCGGGGGCGAGGGGGACCTGCGGCTGCGGCTGGCGATCCTCGTCACGGCGGTCGTGCTGGCGGTCGCCGGCCGGATCGTGGACCGCCGTGTGACGCGGAGCAGGGCGGCGGTGCTCGGCGCCGTGGCGGGGCTCGGCTTCGGCGTCGTGGCGGTCGCGGTACGGATGCTGATCGGGTTCGAGGTGGGCGAACTGCTCGCGGACCCGGCGACGTACGCCGTCGTCATCTCGGGGATCACCGGCTTCGTCTTCCTCGTCGACGCCCTCCAGGCGGGCTCGGTGACCGCCGCGACGGCGGCGATGGTCATCACCGAGTCCCTGTGGCCCGCGCTGTTCGGGGTGGTGTGGCTGGGGGACTCCACTCGGCACGACCGGGCCCCGCTCGCCGTGCTCGGCTTCGTGCTGTCGATCGCGGGGGCACTGGTCCTGGCGCGGTTCGGAGAGGCGGAGCAGGGCGCGCCGCCCCCGTCGGCCGCGGGGGGCCGCCCCGGAACGACGGCTGAACGTAGCCCCCCCGGCAGCCCGGCACCCGGCCCGGCACGGCCCAACAGTGAACCCGGGCACGGGCCACCCGTGCGGGCGGGTCCACGCGTGGTGCCGCAGCCGGGCGTCCTCCATCAGCTGGCGTACCGGCGCGGCCCGCACCGCGAGTCCCGGCACGCGGTCGATGACGTCCATGACCAGCCGGAAGCGGTCGAGGTCGTTGCGGACGACCATGTCGAAGGGCGTGGTCGTGGTGCCGATCTCCTTGTAGCCGCGCACGTGCAGGTGGGCGTGGCCGGTGCGGCGGTAGGCGAGCCGGTGGATGAGCCACGGGTAGCCGTGGTAGGCGAAGATCACCGGCTTGTCGCGGGTGAAGAGCGCATCGTACTCCGGGTCCGCCATGCCGTGCGGATGCTCGTCCTTGGGCACCAGCCGCGCGAGGTCGACCACGTTGACCACCCGTACGGCCAGCTCGGGCAGATGACGGCGGATCAGTGAGGCGGCGGCCAGCACCTCCTGGGTGGGCACGTCCCCCGCGCAGGCGAGGACGACGTCCGGTTCGCGGGTGCCGTCCTCGGTGCCCGCCCACTGCCAGACTCCGGCGCCGCGGGCGCAGTGGGCGCGGGCGGCGTCGAGGTCGAGCCAGTCGAAGCAGGGCTGCTTGCCGGCGACGACCACGTTGACGTAGTCGCGGCTGTGCAGCACGTGCTCGGCGGTCGACAGCAGGGTGTTGGCGTCCGGCGGCAGGTAGACCCGCACGACCTCGGGCGCCTTGTTGAGGATGTGGTCGATGAAGCCGGGGTCCTGGTGGGAGAAGCCGTTGTGGTCCTGCCGCCACACGTGCGAGGTCAGCAGGTAGTTCAGGGAGGCGATGGGGCGGCGCCAGGGCAGCGCCCGCGTGGTGCGCAGCCACTTGACGTGCTGGTTCACCATGGAGTCGACGATGTGGACGAAGGCCTCGTAGCAGGAGAACAGCCCGTGCCTGCCGGTGAGGAGGTAGCCCTCCAGCCAGCCCTGGCAGGTGTGCTCGGACAGGATCTCCATGACGCGGCCGTGCCGGTCGAGGTTCTCGTCGACCGGGAGCACCTCGGCCTGCCAGGCCTTGCCGCTGGCCTCGTAGACCGCCTGGAGCCGGTTGGAGGCGGTCTCGTCGGGGCCGACGAGCCGGAAGTCGCGGCGCTCGGCGGTGTCGGCCATGACGCGTTCCAGCAGGTCGCCGAGGATCCGGGTGGGCTCGTGCAGGGTCACTCCCGGCTTGTCGACCTCGACGGCGAACCGCTCCAGGGGCGGCACGGGCAGGTCGCGCAGCAGCAGCCCGCCGTTGGCGTACGGGGTGGCGCCGAGCCGCAGGTCGCCCTCGGGGACGCAGGCCAGCACCGCGGCGGTGGGCGCGCCGTGCTCGTCGAACAGCTCCTGCGGCCGGTACGAGCGCATCCACTGCTCGAGCTGCCGCAGGTGCTGGGGGTTGTCGCGGACCGCGGCCAACGGCACCTGATGGGCGCGCCACGTGCCCTCCACGGGCAGGCCGTCGACCTCGGCCGGACCGGTCCACCCCTTGGGCGTGCGCAGCACGATCACGGGCCAGCGCGGGCGCCCGCTCTCCCCGCCCTCGCGGGCGGCGGCCTGGATCTGCGCGATGCGGTCCAGGGCGGTGTCCATCGCCTCGGCCATCGCGGCGTGCACGGCCATCGGGTCGTCCCCGCTGACGTGCAGCGGCTCGTGTCCGTAGCCGCGCAGCAGTTCGTCGAGCTCGCCCTCGGGGATGCGGGCCAGTACGGTCGGGTTGGCGATCTTGTAGCCGTTCAGGTGCAGCACGGGCAGGACGGCCCCGTCGTGGACGGGGTCGAGGAACTTGTTGGAGTGCCAGGACGCGGCGAGCGGCCCGGTCTCGGCCTCGCCGTCGCCGATGACGCAGGTGACGACGAGTTCGGGGTGGTCGAAGGCGGCACCGTAGGCGTGCGAGAGCGAGTAGCCCAGCTCACCGCCCTCGTGGATCGAGCCGGGGGTCTCCGGCGCGACGTGGCTCGGCACGCCCCCGGGGAAGGAGAACTGCCGGAACAGCCGGTCCATGCCCGCGGCGTCACGGGGGACGTCCGGGTAGGTCTGCGAGTACGTGCCCTCCAGCCACGCGTTCGCCAGGACGGCCGGGCCGCCGTGCCCCGGGCCCCAGACGGCGAGCTCCCGCTGCCCGCGGGCCTTGATCACCCGGTTGAGGTGGGTGTACACGAGGTTCAGGCCGGGCGAGGTGCCCCAGTGGCCGAGCAGCCGTGGTTTCACGTGTTCGGGGCGGAGCGGTTCGGCCAGGAGCGGATTGCCCATCAGGTAGATCTGGCCGACGGCCAGGTAGTTCGCGGCGCGCCAATGGGCGTCGAGGGCACGAAGCTCCTCGTCGTGCATGGCTTCCTCCGAAACGTCGGGTACGGGAGACCTCTCCTTCCCAGACTCGGCACTCCCGATGACGGTCCGCTAGGGCCGGATGGGGCCTCTTCCGGTGGTCCGGACGCCGACGGGATGTCCGACACGGGCCGTGATCTGGAGTGCGCGTGCCGCAGGAGGGGGCAGGGAAGATCGCGGATTGAGCGGATTCGGGCGAACCGGACCGGTTTCGGCGCATCCCCGGCACGGCCCGCCGCCAGGCCCTACGGTCCCGGAATCGGCCCCGAACGGACCCGGATGGACAGGCGGACCACGATGCACGAGACCAGGACCGACACGCCGGCCCCGGCGGTCGGCGACCCGGCCGCCGAGGAGATGTTCCGCGCACTGCTGGACGCGGCCCCGGACGCGATGGTCATCGTGGACGGCACCGGTGTCATCAGACTGGTCAACGCCCAGACCGAGTCCCTGTTCGGCCACACCCGGCAGGAACTGCTGGGCCGCCCCGTCGAGGTGCTGGTCCCCGATCGCTTCCGCGGCCACCACCCCGCCTACCGGCACGGCTACGCGCACAACCAGCAGGTACGGCCGATGGGCGCCGGGCTGGAGCTGTACGGGCTGCGCAAGGACGGCCGGGAGTTCCCCGTCGAGATCAGCCTGAGTCCGCTGCAGACCGCCGACGGCCTGCTGATCTCCGCGGCGGTGCGCGACGTCAGCGAGCGCAAGGCCGCCGAGGAGCGCATCAACGAGCTGGCGGTGCTCGTCGAGTCGTCCCAGGACGCGATCCTCGCCAAGACCCTCGACGGCCGCATCACCTACTGGAACGCCGCGGCACAGCGGCTGTACGGGTACGCGGCGGAGGAGGCCATCGGCCGGCACGTGTCCATGCTGGCCCCGGCGCACCTGAAGGAGGAGATCGCGAACCTGCTGGAGCGGCTCGGCCGGGGCGAGCGGGTGGAGCACTTCGAGACGCTGCGGGTGACGAGCACCGGGCGGCTGCTGGACGTGGACGTGACCCTCTGGCCGATCCGCGACCGCGACGGGGCCATCGTGGGCGCCTGCTCCATCGTGCGCGACATCGCCGACCTCAAGCGTGCCGAGGAGGAGCTGACGGAGCTGTACCGGCAGCAGCGGCACATCGCGCTGACCTTGCAGCGCAGCCTCATGGGGTCACCGGACGAGCCGCCCGGCATGCGAACCGCCAGCCGCTACTTCCCCGCCACGCAGGGCGCGGGCGTCGGCGGTGACTGGTTCGACCTCATCCCGCTGGGCGGCGGTCAGGTGGGTGTGCTCATCGGCGACGTGATGGGGCGTGGCCTGGAGGCCGCCGCGGTGATGGGGCAGTTGCGGTCTGCGGCCCGCGCGCTGGCCAAGACCGGGATACCCCCGCGGCAGTTGATGCAGGCGCTCGACGCCTTCGTCACCGACCTGCCCGACCAGCTCGTCACCTGCTGCTACCTGGTGGTGGACCCGGACGCGGGCGAGGTGACGGTCTGCTCGGCGGGCCATCTGCCGGTGCTGCTGGTGGACCCCGGCCCCGACGCCGCCGTGCGCGAGCTGCCCGCGCCGATCAGCGTGCCGCTCGGCGTGGGCGACGTGCCGCACCAGCAGGTGTGCCTGCCCGTCCCCGCCGGGTCGACGCTCGTGCTGTACACCGACGGGCTGGTCGAGACGCCGCGCTCCGACATCGACGCACAGCTCCGCCGGCTCGGCACGCAGCTGCGCACCGCCTTCGCCCGCTCCCCCGGGCTGGAGGAGGCCGCCGACACGGTGCTGGCCTCGCTCCGCCCCGACGCCGACGGCCACGCCGACGACGTCACCCTGCTGCTCGCCCGGCTGCCCGAGGCCCCGCTCGCCGCGACCGCCATGGAGGTCACGGCCGTCCCCTCGGCGGTCGCCGACGCGCGCGGCTTCGTCCGCGAGACCCTGGCGCAGTGGGGCTGCGAGGAGGTGTCGGACGCCGCCTGCCTGCTGGCCTCGGAGGTCCTCACCAACGCCGTGCGACACGCCCAGGGGCCGTTGCGGCTGCGGCTGCACCGTACCGACCGGGAGATCACCGTCGAGGTCACCGACCACAGCACGCACATCCCGCAGCGCCGTCCGGCCGAACTCGGCGACGAGTCGGGGCGCGGTCTGCTGCTGGTGGAGGCCCTGGCCACGGGCTGGGGCACCCGGCCGTCCAGCGACGGCAAGACGGTCTGGTTCACCCTCCCGCTGGCGCACCGGTGACGCTCCGGCCGGCGCCGCCGGTCACCTCGGCCACCTCCACGAAGTGCGGGTTGTACATCACGCCGAGCAGGTTGCCGAAGGGGTCGAGCGCCGCGCCGGCGACGAAGCCGTGGCCGTAGTCGCGCGGTGCCTCGTGCGGGCGGGCCCCCAGGGCGAGGAGCCGCTCCCAGACCGCCTCGAGGTCGTCGACGTGCCAGTAGGCGAGGACGCCGGCGGGCGCGGAGGCCGTGCGGGAGACGCCCAGCTCCTGGCTGTGGTCCCCGAGGCGGAACTCGATGTAGTCCGGGGTGTCGAAATAGGGCTCGATGCCGAGCAGTTCGGTGTACCAGGCCTTGGCGGCCGCGAGGTCCTGTGCGTGGTAGCGGATGGTGGCCACGCCACGGAAGGTCGTCGTCATGCCGTCATGCTCGCCTGCCTTGCGGTCGGTTCCGGTCCGCATGGCGCGGGACCGGGCCCGGACGGCGGTGCGGGCACGGCCACGGCCGCGCGCCGCTGGTCCCGGCCCGCGGCCCGTCCGTAGCATCGGGTCCATGGCAACCCTGTGGGAGCTCATGCGCGACTGCATCCCCGACGACCACGCCCGCCAGGTCACGTCGCGCTTCTACCTCGACGAGGCCATGACCTCCGCCCACGCGCCGGACCAGGTGGTGGACCTCGGCTGCGGCCGCGGCACCTCGGCCGCGCGCTTCCGCCGGCACAACCCGGAGGTGCGCTGGGTGGGCGTCGACATCGGCGACTCCCCCGAGGCACGGCAGCGCACCGCCGGCGGGGACCCGGTCGTCCACTACGACGGCGTCCGGCTGCCCTTCCGCACCGGCGCCGTCCCGCTGATCTACTCGCACCAGGTGTTCGAGCACGTCTCCCGTCCGAGGGAGCTGCTGGCCGAGATCGGCCGCGTGCTGCGGCCGGGCGCGGTCTTCATCGGCAGCACCTCGCAGTTCGAGCCGTACCACTCCTTCAGCCTCTGGAACTACACGCCCTACGGCTTCCGGGTGCTGGTCGAGGAGGCCGGGCTCGCCCTGGAGGAGATCCGGCCCTCCCTGGACGGGGTGACCCTCATCATGCGCTCGTACCACGGCCGGCCGGCCGAGTACGGCCGGTACTGGGACGAGGCGTCGCCCCTGAACGCCGAGATCGACACCTGGGCGCAGCGGACGAAGCGGGGCGCCGCCCTGGCGAACCTCCGCAAGCTCACCTACTGCGGGCAGTTCGCCTTCCGCGTCCGCAAGCCGGCGGGCTGAGGCTCGTCCCGTAAAGATCTTCGCGTCAGCGGCCGTCGCGGAGGATCTTCCATGTCTTCATGCGGGCGAGGACCGACCACGGCTCGGAAGGCGCCTCGTTCTCCACCCGGGAGACCTCTCTCAGGGGCATGAACACGTGATCGGGGTACCGCACTGATCCACGTCGACCTGGTTTCGCCGCTCGGCACTCGCTCGCTCTCGACGGCATCGGCTGAACTTCACCGAGCCGGGACACCACCACGTGCGGGACGGCCCCACGGTCAGCCCAGGTCGAAGGTGTTGGGCAGGCCGAGGCGGTAGCGCAGCTCGTCCACCTTCTTGAGCGCCTCCATCTCCGGCGGCCTGTAGAGGGGGATGACGCGGCAACGGTCGGCGTCCGAACCGTCCGCGTCGAGGAGGGCGTTCACGGCGCGGCGGGCGGACTCGTTGGCGCCCTCCATGGTGGCGAGGTCGACGTCGGTACGGACGTAGTCCCCGGCGAGGAAGAAGTTGGGGACGGCCGTCGCCGCCGAGGGGCGGTGGTGAAGCGTGCCGGCCGGGTGGATGAGGAGCTGCTCCCGGTTGCGGGGGTCGGGACCGCCGAGACCGGTGACGGCCGGGTCCATGAACCACGACAGCAGGTCGGCGTCGTCCAGGACCCGGTCCCCGGCCGTGCCGACCGCGTCCTTCAGCTGCGCCCACGTCTCGGCGACGATCTCCTCGCGGGTGCACCGCCGGGCCGGTTTGCCGTAGAGGATCCCCGGCTTGTCCCATTCCGAGACGATGGCCGACACGCAGTCCGCCGCACGGCCGTCACCGTAGTCGGCGGCGAAGTCGTGTCCGTCCCAGAACTGCGCCTGCCCGATCGCGGTGACCGACCACGGCGAGTCGAGGCAGTTCACGTGCCCGTTGACCAGCGGGGTGGGCCCGGCCATGTAGAACTGCACGCCGACCATCCAGTCCGTGCGCAGCCGGTCGCACCGCCCGAGTTGCGGATCCGCAGCGCGCAGGCCTGGCCCCCAGGTCAGCCGGGCGTGCTCGACGGGCAGCGCGCTCACGTAGTGGTCGGCGGTGACGGTCCGGGTGGCCGTGCCGTCCGGTGCGCCGACGCGTACGCCCGTGATCCGGCCGCCCGCGTACAGCACCTCCCGCACCTCGGTGCCGAGGACGAACTCGACGCCGAGCGAGCGCAGGTGGGCCTCCCACGGGTCGATCCACGCCTCGCTGGTGGGCGCGTTGAGCACCCGGTCGACGTCGGCGTCGCCGTCCTGGCCGCGGCCGAGCAGACCCCAGAGCAGCAGCGCCTCGATGATGACCCGGGCCACGGTCCGGGTGGAGGCCTCCTCGGCACGGGTCGCCACGAGGTTGCGGGTCTGGCCGATGCCGAAGAAGAGCCGGTACTCCTCGCTCATTTCCCCGGCACGGATGAAGTCCCACCAAGGGACGTTCTCCCACTGGCCCTCGCGTCGCGCATCGCAGCTGGTGAGGTGGACCAGCACACGGTCGGCGAAGTACGCGGCCTCGTGTGCCGGCAGCCGCGTCACCAGGCCGAGCGCGGACAGCACCTGGTCACGGATCCACGCGGGCGTGACGTCGCCCGCGCGCGGCGGCGTGGTCACCCGGCGGAGCGGGAAGTGCAGATCGGCCCGGCCACCCGCACGGGCGAACAGCGCCTCCGTGCCGGAGCGCAGGTTGTCGTGGACGCCACCGGGGCTGCCGGGGAAGGGGATGCGGCGGAGCGTGTCCGGCAGGTTGCGGTAGAACCCGGGGAAGAACCGGAAGCCGTGCTCCCCGGGCAGCGCACCGCGTCCACCGCCGCCCGTGCCAGGTACGTCCATGCTGCGCGCCTTGCCGCCCAGCGCGGTGTGGTACTCGTACACGGTCACGGCGTAGCCGCGCTCGGCCAGTTCGTGCGCGGCACTCAGCCCCGACACCCCTCCGCCGAGCACGGCCACTCGCTTCGCCCCCGTGGCCGCCCGCGCGACTCCGGACACACCGGTCCGGACCGCCACCGCCCCCGCCGCCACCCCACCGGCCCCGGCGAGGAACCGCCTGCGTGTCCGCCCGTCCACCGCCATGCGTGCCTCCCGACCTGACGGATCATCATGTCCACGCCAGGTTATGCACTGCCGCCCCCGCCCACGACGGCCCGGCCGTGGCCGCACAGGACCCTCACAGCGTGTTCGGGCCGCCGCTGTCGGGCGGCCGGTCACGCGCCGACGTGCTGCAGCACCTCCGGGCCCAGGTCCCCCGGGCGGGAGTGCCCCGACAGGGCGAGGGTGAGGTCGAACTCGGCGAGCAGGCAGCGGATGACGTGCTCGACGCCCGCCTGGCCGTCGAGGCCGAGGCCGTAGGCGTAGGGGCGGCCGACGAGGACGGCGTCGGCACCGAGGGCGAGCGCCTTGAGGACGTCGTCGCCGGTGCGGATGCCGCTGTCGAAGAGGACGGCGAGCCGGTCGCCGACGGCGCGGGCCACGGCGGGCAGGGTCTCGGCGGCGCCGATCGCGCCGCCCACTTGGCGGCCGCCGTGGTTGGAGACGACGACGCCGTCCATGCCGGCGTCGGCGGCCAGACGGGCGTCGTCGGGGTGCTGCACTCCCTTGAGGACGATGGGGCCGTCCCAGTTCTCGCGCAGGAAGGCGAGGTCGGGCCAGGTCTTGCCGGGGTCGGCGAACATGCCGACGAAGTGCAGGACGGCCGCGTTCAGGTCCTCCTCGACGGGCTTGGCGAGGCCCGCGAGGAAGGCCGGGTCGCTGAAGTAGTTGGCGGTGCCGATGCCCTTGAGGAAGGGCAGGTACGCCTGGTCCAGGTCGCGGGGGCGCCAGGCGAGCAACGGGGTGTCGAGGGTGACGAGCAGCGCGGTGTAGCCGGCGGCCCTGGCACGGCCCAGGAAGCTCCGCGTGACCTCGCGGTCCTTGGCCCAGTACAGCTGGAACCAGCGTTCCGCGTCGCCCATCGCCTCGGCGACCTCCTCCATGGGCGTGCTGGACGCCGAGGAGAGCACGAAGGGCACCTCTTGCGCGGCGGCGGCACGGGCGGCCGCGCGCTCGGCGTCGGGGTGCACGATCGACAGCACGCCGACCGGGCCCAGCGCGAGCGGGGCGCTCAGCGTGCGGCCGAGGACCTCCACCGTCAGGTCGCGCGCGGACACGTCGCGCAGCATGCGCGGCACGATCCGCAGCCGGTCCAGGGCCTCCCTGTTGGCGCGTTCCGTGCGGCCGCTGCCCGCGCTGCCGGCGACGTAGCCGAAGGGGCCGGGCGCCAGGCGCTCGGCGGCCAGTTCCTCCAGCCGCGTCAGGTCGGTGGGGAGCGCGGGCAGCACGCCCGCGAGCCCGTTGAGGTAGATCTCGTACTGGTGGTCAGCCCGGTCGCCCATCCCTGTCCCGTCTCTCGGTGCCGAGAGCAGGACTGTGTCAGGACCGGACCGCCGCGTCCACCGTCCGGTCAGGGCTGCGGCAGTTCGGCCGCCATGTCGGCGCGTACGGCGGCGTTGCGGCGGGAGATCACCACCGCCGCGGCGACGGCACTGGCCGCGAAGCAGGCCACGACCGTCCAGGAGCAGTCCAGTACGTCGCCGGTCAGATGGTCCAGGGAGTAGCGGCCGGGCCCGGCGATGCCGATCGCGGCGGCCGTGAAGCCGAGGAAGGCCGGGTGCTCGAAGCCGCCCGAGGCGGCGAAGAAGCCGGCCGGCAGGTGCACGGAGACGGCGCCGGCCATCCCGCCGGCGGCGGCCGCGCCCGCGGCCGGGGTGGCCAGGCCGAGCGCCAGCAGGGTGCCGCCGCCGGCCTCGGCGAGGCCCGAGGCGAGCGCGCTGCGCCGGCCGGGCCGGAAGCCCATGGACTCCATCGCCTCGCCCGTGCCCTCCAGGCCGTGGCCGCCGAACCAGCCGAAGAGCTTCTGGGCGCCGTGCGCGAAGAGCACCGAGCCGGTCCCGAGGCGCAGCGCGAGCAGTCCGAGGTCCTTGCGGCGGTTGGTGGGCATGGCGGGGTCCTTCCGGGGCGGTGCGGGCGCGTACGGCCAGTCTCGGCGCCCGCCGCGGCGGGCGCCGCCCGCGGTGGGCCGTCCGGGCGGTCAGGAGCTGATGGCCACGGCCCGCCGTACGCAGTCCTCGGAGCCCAGGGCACGGAGCATGAAGTCGGCGACGTCGGCCCGGCTGACCCGGGAGGCGAGACCGAGCCGCAGGTCGGATCCGGTGCGGTAGACGCCGGAGTAGCGGCCGCCGGTGACGACGGCGGGCCGCACGATCGTCCACAGGTCGCCCTCGGCGCGGATCAGCTCCTCCTGGCGGTCCTTGTCCCGCATGATGGCCGGGATGACCAGCGAGGTCGCGGCCCGGTACACACCGCGCCGGCCGGGTCCCGACCCGTAGGCGCCGACGGCCACCAGCCGCCGTACGCCGAGCGCCCGCATGGCGGGGAGGATGCGCCGCATCCCGTCGGCGCAGACCGTCCCGCCGCGCGGGGAGCGGGTGCCGAGTGCGCTGAGCACCCCGTCGGCGCCCGCGATCACGCGGCCGACGGCCTCGGGGTCCCGGACGTCGCCGGGGACGACCGTCAGCCGTTCGTGCGGGAGGAGCGCGGCGGGGTCGCGGGCCAGGGCGGTGACCTCGTGGCCCGCGTCGAGCGCCTGCGCCACGAGTTCGCGTCCCACGTGGCCGGTGGCTCCGAAGATCGCGATGCGCATGTCAGCGGTGCTCCGGGTTCGCGAAGTCGGGGCGGCAGCCGGCGTCCCAGGCGCTCCGCTGGTTGCCGTGGCCCGGGATGCCGCCGGAGCGCTTGAGCAGGGCGGCCAGGTGCATCAGGTTCCAGGTCATGAAGGAGAGGTTCCGGTTGGTGAAGTCGTTCTCCGGGCCGCCGGAGCCCGGGTCGAGGTAGGAGGGCCCGGGGCCGGCCTCGCCGATCCAGCCGGCGTCGGCCTGCGGCGGGACGGTGTAGCCCAGGTGCTGGAGGCTGTAGAGGAGGTTCATGGCGCAGTGCTTGACGCCGTCCTCGTTGCCCGTGACGAGGCAGCCGCCGACCCGGCCGTAGTAGGCGTACTGGCCGCGGTCGTTGAGCAGGCTGGAGCAGGCGTAGAGCCGCTCGACGACGCGCCGGGTGACGGAGGAGTTGTCGCCGAGCCAGATCGGACCGCACAGGACGAGGATGTCGGCGGCGAGCACCTTCTCGTACAGGGCGGGCCAGGCGTCGGTCCGCCAGCCGTGCTCGGTCATGTCGGGCCAGACGCCGGTGGCGATGTCCTCGTCGACGGCGCGGACGGCCTCGGTGCGGACCCCCTGCGCCTCCATCAGGGCGCGGCTGCGGTCGATGAGCCCCTCGGTGTTGCTGACCTCGGGGGAGCGCTTCAGCGTGCAGTTGAGGAACAGCGCACCCAGGTCGTCATAGCGGTACCCGGTGGAATCGGACATGGCGCACCCTTTCGGTCACCAGTCATCCTGGGTCACCGCCCGCCGGGCGGCTACTTCAGCAGCCGCGACATCCTCCGGTCGGCGAGCGGCTTCCCGCCGGTCTGACAGGTGGGGCAGTACTGCAGGGAGGAGTCGCTGAAGGAGACCTCGCGGATCGTGTCGCCGCAGACGGGGCACGGTTCGCCGGTGCGCCCGTGCACCCGCAGCCCGGTCTTCTTCTCGCCCTTCAGGTCTCCCGCGGCCAGGCCCCGGGAGCGTTCGACGGCGTCCCGGAGGGTGGTGAGCAGCGCTTCGTACAAGCGGCTGACCTCCTCCGCGGAGAGGTTCGCGGCGAGCGCGTACGGCGACATCCTGGCGGCGTGCAGCACCTCGTCCGAATAGGCGTTGCCGACACCGGCGATGACGCCCTGGTCGCGCAGGACGCCCTTGACGCGGCGGCGTTCGCCGGAGAGCAGGGCCGCGAAGACCTCGAGGGTGAAGGCGGCATCGAGCGGTTCGGGGCCGAGGCGGGCGATGCCGGGGACGTCCGCGAGGCCCCGGACGCAGTGGACGGCGAGCCGTTTCTGCGTCCCCGCCTCCGTCAGGTCGAAGCCGGCGCCCTCCGGTTCCGCCATCAGCAGCCGCAGCGCGAGCGGGCCCTTGCCGGGGCGGGGCGGGGTCGCGGGCAGGTCGTCCTTCCAGCGCAGCCAGCCGCCCCGGGCCAGGTGGACGGCGAGGTACGGGCCCGCGCCCTCGTCGGTGGTGAAGACCAGGAACTTGCCCCGGCGCCCGACGGAGGTCACGGTGCGCCCGTGCAGCGCGTCCAGCGGGGGGTCGTAGGTCTTCAGGACGCTCACCGCCACCGGCAGCACCCGGGCGATGGCGTGGCCGGCCATGCGGCCGGTGAGGAAACCGGCCAGGGCTTCGACTTCGGGCAGTTCCGGCATGCGACCAGTGTGCGCCCCGGGGCGGCGGGGTGCGAGCGGCGACGGGACGGTTCCGCCCGGTTTCGGCGTCAATACCGCACCATGAACAGACAGTTGGATCTTCGGGAGAACTGGACATCGGGCCGCCGGATGTGAATGATCGCAGCCATGGCCGATTCTCTCCCCCTGCCCGCCGAGGCACCGAGCCACCCCGACCCGGGTGCGCTGGACCCCACCGAGGTGATACCCCGGCCGCAGCCGGTGGAGGCGGGTGAGGCCGCGGAGGTCAAGGTCATCAGCGGAGAGGTCGTCGGCGGCCGCCACCGCGGGCAGCGCGGCGGTCCCGGCCGCGCCTCGCTGGGCACCGCCGTGCTGACGGCGACCGGCGCCATCGCGGGACTGTCCATGCTCATGCCGCACGGCGGCTCCGGCGACGTCGCGGAAGCCGCCCAGGGGCCGGCCAGGGCCGTGCCGGACGGGTCCGCCGAGGACGCCATGGTGCCGACCGCCGCGGGCGCGGCCATCTCCGCCGAGACCACGAAGGCCGACACGGCGGCGGTCACGAAGGCCGCGTCGACGGGCACGGGCACGGGTACCGCGGCGAGCACCGGAACGCGCGACACCGCGCGGCCGGACGCCCCGGGCGACGCCCCGGCCCCGGGCCGCCACGCACGCGTCAGCGGCACCTGGGACAGCGAGGACTGGCAGGAGGCCGTGGCCCGCGCCATCGCCGCGCACCGCTCGGGCGAGCAGGGTCACCTCGGCGGGCGGCACCGCACCGGCGGCGGCACCGACTGGAACGACGGCCAGTGGAACGGCGGCCGGCAGGGCGACTGGTCCCGCGGCGGCTGACGCCGCCTCAGGGCCGATCCCGCACCGGGGCTGACGCCACATCAGAGGGTCAGGCCAGTTCCTGTTCGGCCCAGATCGTCTTGCCGGTGGGCGTCTGCCGGGATCCCCAGCGCTGGGTGAGCTGGGCGACGAGCAGCAGCCCGCGGCCACCCTCGTCGAAGACCCGGGCACGGCGCAGGTGCGGGGCGGTGCTGCTGGGGTCGGAGACCTCGCAGATCAAGGTGGCGTCGCGGATCAGCCGGAGCTGGATCGGGCCGCCGCCGGCGTAGCGGATCGCGTTGGTGAGCAGTTCGCTGACGACCAGTTCCGTGATGAACACGGCCTCCCCCAGCCCCCACTCGCGCAGTTGCTCCGCGGCCGTCCTGCGCGCCTGCCCGACGACGGCCGGGTCGTCGGGCAGCTCCCAGGTGGCGACCTGGTGGGCGTCGAGGGCGCGGGTCCGGGCGACCAGCAGGGCGATGTCGTCGCGGGGCCGGTCCGGCAGCAGCCGGTACAGCACGTTGTCGCAGAGTTCGTCCAGGCTCCCGGCCGGCCGGGTGAGCGTCCGGGCGAGCAGCGCGAGCCCCGCGTCGACGTCGTGCCCGGCCGATTCGATCAGGCCGTCCGTGTACAGGGCCAGCAGGCTGCCCTCGGGCAGGTCCAGCTCCGCCGACTCGAAGGGCAGCCCGCCCAGCCCCAGCGGCGGCCCCGCGGGCAGGTCGGGGAAGTCGGCCCGGCCGCCGGGCAGCACCACGGCGGGCAGCGGGTGGCCGGCGCGTGCCATGGTGCAGCGCCGGGTGACGGGGTCGTAGACCGCGTACAGGCAGGTGGCGCCGACCTCCCCGGAGAACTGGTCCGAGCCGCCCTCGATGCCCTGCCCCTCCTCCATGTCGAGGCGTACCACCAGGTCGTCGAGCTGGGTGAGGAGTTCGTCGGGCGCCAGGTCGACGTCGGCGAGGGTCCGCACGGCGGTGCGCAGCCGTCCCATCGTCGCCGAGGCGTGCACCCCGTGGCCGACGACGTCGCCCACCACGAGCGCCACCCGGGCGCCGCTGAGCGGGATCACGTCGAACCAGTCGCCGCCCACGCCCGCCCGGGAGCCGGCCGGCAGGTAACGGGAGGCGACCTCGACGGCGGCCTGCCGCGGGGAGTGCCGCGGGAGCATGCTGCGCTGCAGGGTGAGGGCGGTGGCCCGTTCCCTGGAGTAGCGACGGGCGTTGTCCACGCAGACGGCGGCCCGGGCGGCGATCTCCTCGGCGAGCAGCAGGTCGTCGGCGTGGAAGGGGTCGAGGGTGCGGTGCCGGATGAAGATCGCCAGTCCGAGGGTCGCGCCCCGGGCGCGCAGCGGCACGACCATCAGCGAGTGCACGCCGTAGTCGACGACGCTCCTGCCGCGGGCGCGGTCGTACTCCGTCCAGCGCCGGATCTCCGGCTCGTGGGTGCGGTGCAGCGACCCCCGCCCGGTGGCCAGGGCGCAGGCGGCCGGTGAGTGCTCGGGCACCGTGTCCAGCTCCCCGACCTGGGCCGCGGCCTCGGGGCAGCCGGGCAGCACGGACTGCTGGGCGACGCGGCGGAAGGCGAGGGCGCCCGCGGCCGGCAACGGGCCGGGTTCCTCGCCGCGGACGACGGAGTCCAGCAGGTCGACGCTGACCATGTCGGCGAACCGCCGTACGGAGACGTCGGCGAGTTCCTGCGCAGTGCGGGTGATGTCGAGGGTGGTGCCGATGCAGGTGCTCGCCTCGTTGACGATGTCCAGCCGGCGCCGGGCGTGGAACTGCTCGGTCGTGTCGTAGACCGCGGCGGACACCCCGGTGACCTGTCCCGACCCGTCCCTGAGCGGGAAGACCAGCATCGCGTACGCGTGGTCGCGGTCGTCGCCGGGCGGGCGGCCGAGGCTCTCCAGGCGCGCGGTCGCGCCGGTCTGCATCACCTCCTCCTGGACGCGGTCGAACTCCTCGAAGGCCGGGCCGGCCATGAACTCGCGCAGCCGCTGTCCGCGCACCTCCTCCACGCTCCTGCCGACCAGGCGCTCCATCGCCGCGTTGGCGGTGCTGAGCCGCACCTCGCGGTCGTAGACGGCGACGGCGACCGGGAGCTGGGCGAGGACCCCGGCGTCCGGTTCCGGTCGCCCGGGGGCGGTCGCGGTGACGGCCCAGTGCGCGGTGCCCGACGCGTCGCTGAGGAGGCGCAGCCCCAGCCGGACCGGCACGTCCCCGCCGTCGCGGTGGCGCAGGACGACGGGGCCCGCCCAGGCGCGTCCGGCGGCGATGCGGCGCAGTGCGGCGAAGGGCAGCGGGGCGGCGAGCAGGGTGCCGGCGGGCCGGCCGAGCACCTCGGCGGACGACCAGCCGAGCAGCCGGCAGGCGTCCTCGCCCCAGGCGGTCAGCACCCCCGTGTCACCGGCAGCGACGGCAGCCGCCGCGGGCGGCCTCAGCCCGTGGCGCTCCTTCCCTCCCCCGTGCTCCCCGTGGCCGGTACGCCTTCCCATGGGTACGTCCTCGTCCTCACGGCCGTTCCCCCTCAGCATGGTCCCCCGCCGGGGCACTCTCAACCGGCGTGCGCGGCGGGGGCGGGGCGCGCACGGCACGGGGCCGCCGGTTCACGCGCCGTGGCCCTCTGGGCAAGGCCGTCCGGACGAACGAGACTGAGGCCAGGCGAGTGTGAGGAGTGGCGCAGGTGACGCTGAAGGTCGACGGGCCGCGGACGGCTTCCCCCCGGCTCGCCTCGCCCTGGACGCGCGGCGCGGCGGCCGCGGCGGCGGGGGCGCTGCCCGCGCTGGCGTTCCCCGCGCCGTCGCTGTGGTGGCTGGCGTACGTCGCCCTCGTGCCGTGGATGCTGCTGGCGCGCGCCGCGCCGACGGGGCGGCGGGCCGCCTTGGACGGCTGGCTGGGCGGGGCCGGCTTCATGGTGGCCGTGCACCACTGGCTGATCCCGAGCCTGCACGTCTTCATCGTGCTCATCGCCCTGCTGCTGGGGGCCCTGTGGGCGCCGTGGGGGTGGCTGGTGCGGCGGCTGCTCGGGGGCACACCGGGCCGCCGCACGGTCCTGGCGGCGACGGTGCTGGTGCCGTCCGCCTGGCTGCTGGTCGAGCTGGTGCGGTCGTGGGAGTACCTGGGCGGGCCGTGGGGGCTGCTGGGGGCGAGCCAGTGGCAGGTGGCGCCGGCGCTGCGGCTGGCCTCGATCGGGGGCGTGTGGCTGGTCAGCTTCCTGGTGGTGGCGGTGAACACGGCGCTGGCCGCACTGCTCGCGGTGCCCTCCTGCCGGGCGGCCGCGGGGTCCGTGCTGGCCGCCGCGGCGGTGGGCACGACGGCGGTGTGGGCCTGGGCGCCGGTCCCGGCCCGCAGCGGGGAGTCCGTAAGGGTGGCGGTCGTGCAGCCCGGGGTGATCACCGGGCCGCAGCCGCGCTTCGACCAGGGGGAGCGGCTGACCCGTGCGCTCGCGGGCGAGGGCGTGGACCTGGTGGTGTGGGGGGAGAGCAGCGTCGGCTTCGACCTGTCCTCCCGTCCCGACCTGGCGAACCGGCTGGCCGCGCTGTCCCGGGACGTCGGCGCCGACATCCTGGTCAACGTCGACGCCCGGCGGGCGGACGGCCTCGGGATATCCAAGACCTCGGTCCTGATGGGCCCGGACGGGCCGGTCGGCCCGAGCTACGACAAGATGCGGCTGGTGCCGTTCGGCGAGTACGTCCCGGCCCGTACGGTGCTGGGCTGGGCCACGTCGGTGGGCAGGGCGGCGGGTGAGGACCGCATCCGGGGCGACCACCAGGTGGTCATGGACGCGGGCTCGGTGCGGCTGGGGCCCCTGGTGTGCTTCGAGTCGGCGTTCCCCGACATGAGCCGGCACCTCGCGGACGACGGGGCGCAGCTGCTCGTGGCGCAGTCCTCCACGTCCTCGTTCCAGGGGAGCTGGGCGCCCGCGCAGCACGCCTCGCTGGCGGCACTGCGCTCGGCCGAGTCCTGGCGGCCGATGGTGCACGCGACGCTGACCGGGATCAGCGCGGTCCACGACGCCCGCGGCGAGCGGATCGGCCCGTCGCTGGGCACGTCGCGCAGCGCGGCGCAGATCTACGACGTGCCGCTGAGTTCCGGGCGCAGCCCGTACGACCGGCTCGGCGACTGGGTGCCCCGGCTGGCGGTGCTGCTGCTGGCCGGGGCGGGCGCGTACGAGGCGGCGCTCAGGAGGTCTGCTCGGTCACGGCGGTGACGACGCGCTCGCACAGTTCATGGGTCCGCAGCGCGTCGCGGGCGTCGAGGGGCCTGCCGTGCCGTACGGCGTCGAGGAAAGCGAGGGCGATCCCCTCTATTCCGCGCTGGCGGGCGACGGGGACCCAGTCGCCGCGGCGGCGGACGGTGGGCTGGCCCTTGTGGTCCACGACCTCGGCCAGGTTGAACACCTGGCGCTTGCTGTCCTGGCCCATGACCTCCAGGACCTCCTCGTTGGAGCCGCTCATGCGGTTCATCACGCCGATCGCGGTGAAGCCGTCGCCGGACAGCTGGAGCGTGACGTGGTGGAGCAGCCCGCCGCGGACCCGTGCCCGGACGTCGGTGTGCTGGACGGGGCCGGGGAGGAGGAAGCGCAGGGTGTCGACGACGTGGATGAAGTCGTCGAAGACGACGGTGCGCGCGGTCTCCGGGTGCCCGATGCGGTTCTTCTGCAGGAGGATCAGGTCGCGCGGGTGGTCGGCGCACTGCACGTAGCCCGGCGCGTGGCGGCGGTTGAAGCCGACCGTCAGCCCGACCCCGCGTTCCTCGGCGAGGCGCACCAGGTGCTCGGCCCCGGCCAGGTCGTAGGCGAGCGGTTTGTCGACGTACACGGGGACGCCCGCGGCGATGAGGCGTTCGGTGATCTCCACGTGCGTCTCGGTGGGGGCGTGCACGAACACCCCGTCGAGCCCCTGGTCGAGCAGGGCGTCGAGGGTCTCGTGGCGGTGCGGGACCGGGACCCGGTGGGTGTCGCCGACGGCGTCGAGGGTGGCGCGGGTGCGGGTGTGCAGGTGGAGTTCCACCCCCGGCTGCGCGGTCAGCACCGGCAGGTACGCCTTGCGCGCGATGTCGCCGAGTCCGATGACCCCGATCCTGAGGGGTTCCATGTGCCGCTCCCACCTACGCCTGCAGTGCCTGACCTGTGCCGTCGGCAGCATACGGGCCGGCCGGCGGCCGCCAGTCGGCGATCCCGTCGAGGCTGCGCAGCGCCAGGCGCGGGCCGACCCGGTTGACGGTGGCGAACAGGGCGTCGCGCAGCGCGACGGCGGGCGGGGAGGACCAGGTGGTGAGCCTCCCGATGCTCCAGGAGCGGCGTACGACGCCCGTCGTGCGGGGCAGCCGCTGCGCGGTGTAGGCGGCCAGGGCGCGCGCCACGGCCCCGGCGTCGGGGGCGGCGAGGTGGGCGAGGACGACGGCGTCCTCCAGGGCCTGGCAGCCGCCCTGGCCGAGGTTGGGCGTCATGGCGTGCGCCGCGTCGCCGAGCAGGGCGATGCGCCCCTGGTGGAAGGCGGGCAGCGGTCGCACGAGGTGGTGGACGTCGTTGCGGAGCACGGCGCCGGGGGCGGCGGAGTCGATCAGCTCGGGCACCGGGTGGTGCCAGTCGCCGAACAGCCGCCGCAGCTCGGTGCGTTCGTCCCCGTCGGGGGCGCGGCCGCCCGGCGGGGTCACGGCGGTGGCGTAGCAGTAGACGCGGCCGCCGGTGAGCGGGACGGTGCCCCACAGCCGGCCGCGCCCCCAGGTCTCGTGCGGGAGGTACGCGGAGGGTGCCGGCACGACCGTGCGCCAGCTGGTGAAGCCGCTGTAGACCGGCCCCGGGTGCTGCGGGAACAGCGCGGCCCGCACGGCTGAGTTGATCCCGTCGGCGGCGACCACGAGATCGGCGTCGATCGTCCCGTCCTCGGTGGTGACCTTCCCCGCGGGGGTGGCGGACAGGACCCGGGTCCCGGTGCGCAGCGCGCCGTCCGGCAGGAGGCCCGACAGCACGGCCACCAGCTCCGCCCGGTGGGCGATCACCACGGGCCCGCCGAACCGCTCGGCGGCGGCCTCACCACTGGTCCGGGAGAGCCAGCGCCCGTCGGGGCGGCGCAGCCCGCCCTCGCCCTGGAAGGCGGCCATGGCGCGCACGGCCTCACCGACCCCGAGCACGTCCAGCGCACGCAGGGCGTTGGGCGCGATGCCGATCCCGGCGCCGACGGGTTCGAGCGCCGCGGCCCGCTCCAGGACGGTCACCCGCCACCCGCGCAGACCGAGTCCCACGGCGGCGGCGAGACCGCCGATGCCGGCTCCGACGACGACGGCGTGCGGCCGATCCGGTGTGCGGCCCATGGCTTCCGCCCCTCTCCCGAGACTACAGGTGTAGTGGGAATCGTACTACACCTGTAGTGCCGGGGGGGAAGGGGCGCCCATGCCTCCGGCGCCCCTCACCGACCGGCCGCGCGGGGCGGTCGCGGACGAGCGGCGCACGCTCACGGAGCCGGGGTGCGTCGGCCCGGGATGAGGCCGCCGGCACCCTGGAGAGCCCGAGCGCCGGCATCGGTGCCCCACGACCGACGCGGGCGGAGGCAGCGCGCGAAGGGGCGCGGCCGTCGGCACCGAGCCCGCGCCGCCGACCCTCTCCCGGGCTTCGACCGCGTCCCGGGCGCCGGCGCCTCGAGCCGCGTGAGGGCGGCGGTGCGCACATCGGCCGCTCCGGCGCGACGGCAGGGACGTGCCCGGGGCGAACCGGCCCGGGACGGGGTCGTCGGCAGTGGTGGGAGCCGCGAGCGCCGGCCCCCGGGGCGGGAGCCGGGGGCCCTGTGGACCTGGGCGCGTCGCGGACACCCGGCCGCGCCGGGGGCCGGATGACGGGGACACCCCTCAGCGGTCCGCGGGCGACGGGCCGGGGCGGGCGTCGGGGGGCCGGTAAGTTGCCGTCATGAGCACCGCGCAGACGTCCCGCCCCGAGCTGATCGCCGACACCGCACTCGCCTTGCTCGCCGAGCGGGGCATGCGCGGGCTGACCCACCGTGCGGTCGACGAGGCGGCCGGTCTGCCGCAGGGCTCGACGTCCAACCACGCCCGGACCCGCGCGGCCCTCCTGGAGGCGGCGGTCCGCAGGCTGGCCTTCCGCGAGTCGCAGACGGCCCACGCCCCCACGTCCGCGCCCGGGCCGGAGGGACTGGCCGCGCTGCTCGCGTACTTCCTGCACCGCTCCGTCACCGAGGCCCGTGACCTCACGCGCGCGCGCCTGGAACTCGCCCTGGAGGCCACCCGGCGCCCCGAGTTGCGCACGGTCTACGACACCGCGGGCCGCGCCTTCCGCGAGCAGCTGGAGGCGATGCTGCGCGCCGTGGGCTCCGCCGAACCGGAGCGTCACGCGCGGTCGCTCATCGCATGGTGCGACGGCGTCCTCTTCCACTCCGTCGCGGGCGCCGGGTCCGTGTCGCCCCCGCCCGAGGCCGAGTTGCGGGCGGGCGCGGCCGACCTGCTGCGCGGGATGCTCGGTGGCGGCTCCGGCGGCTCGGCCGGTTAATGCGTCGACGCTGTCAGAGGCCCCCGCCATCATGGCGGCCATGACGACGACACCGGAGCGCACCGACCCGCCCTACATCGCCGACGAGCGCACCATGCTGGAGAGCTGGCTGGACTTCCACCGCGACACCCTCGCGATGAAGTGCGCCGGCCTGGACGACGAACAGCTGCGCACCCCCAGCGCGCCCCCCTCCGACCTCACCCTGCTCGGCCTGGTCCGGCACATGGCGCGGGTCGAACGGGGCTGGTTCCGCACCGCGCTCGCCGGAGAGGACGTACCCCCGCTCTACCTCACCGAAGAGGACCCCGACGGCGAGTTCCACGACCTCGGCCAGGCCGACACCGCCGAGGCGTTCGCCACCTGGCGCGCCGAGATCGCGCACGCCCGCGAGCTGACCCGCCACCGGTCGCTCGACGACACCGGGCTGCGCCGTGGCAGGCACGAAATCTCCCTGCGCTGGATCTACGTCCACATGATCGAGGAGTACGCCCGCCACAACGGCCACGCCGACCTGATCCGTGAACGCATCGACGGGGTGACGGGCGACTGACGCCTCACCCCGGCACCCGGTGCAGCAACTCGTCGCAGAGCACGCCCGGGTCGCCGGACTCCACGCACAGGCGGGTGTCGTCGCGCCAGTCCTCGACGATGCCCAGCCCCGAGAACCCGTCGAGCTCCACGTAGCGGTGGTGGAACGTCCAGGTGCCGCCCGTGGTCTTCACCCCGTCGACCCACCGGCCGGGGGTGAAGACCTGGGCGGGCATCCGGGAGGCGGAGAAGTGGCCGTCCGGGTCGAACCTGATGGAACCGTCCCCGTCGTCCGTCGCCCAGGTGCCGAGCACCGCGCCGCGCGACGCGACGGAGGCCGGCGCCACGTCCGCCGCCAGAAGGTGCTGGATCACCCGGACGCCGACGAACGCGCCGAGCACGAGTCCGGCCGTCCATGCCGCCGCTTCGGCCCGGCGGCGCGCCCTGCCCGTGCGCGGCCCCGTCCATCCCGTCCATTCCATCGGCATCTCCCCCCTCGGCCCGGGCCCGGCGACGACCCCCGTGCGTCGCCCGGCCCGGGCACGGACTCAGCGGCCCAGGTCCGGGATGCGCCAGTCCACCGGGTCGTGGCCCTGTGCCTTGAGCGCCTCGTCGATCTGGGTGAACGGACGGCTGCCGAGGAAGAGCTTGGCCGACAGCGGCGACGGGTGGGCGCCCTGGACGACCGCGTGCCGCTCGGTGTCGATCAGCGGCAGCTTCTTCTTGGCGTAGTTGCCCCACAGGACGAAGACCGCCGGGTCGGGCCGGGACGCGACGGCCTTGATGACCGCGTCGGTGAACTTCTCCCAGCCCTTGCCCTTGTGCGAGTTGGCCTCGGCCTCGCGCACCGTCAGCACCGCGTTGAGCAGCAGCACGCCCTGCTCCGCCCACGGCATCAGGTAGCCGTTGTCCGGGATCGGGTAGCCGTACTCCTCCTTCATCTCCTTGAAGATGTTCCGCAGGGAGGGCGGGGTCCTGACGCCCGGCTGCACGGAGAAGCACAGCCCGTGCCCCTGGCCCTCGCCGTGGTACGGGTCCTGGCCGAGGACCAGCACCTTCACCTTGTCGTAGGGAGTGGCCTCCAGGGCCGCGAAGACCTGCTCGCGCGGCGGGAAGACCTTGTGCTTCCCGCGCTCCTCCTCCACGAACTCGGTGAGCTGGGTGAAGTAGGGCTTCTCCAGCTCCTCACCGAGGACGGCCTGCCAGGACTCGGGCAGCGTGATGGGCACGTCGGGAACCTCCGGTACGCGATCCGTTACTGGGGACGAACGTACCGTTCCGCACCGACAATCCGTCCGGCCGGGTGTCAGACCGCGTCCATCCGGGCCCGCAACTCCGGTTCGGGGTCGCGCAGGACGCGCGGGTCCTCGATGCGGACCCAGTGGACGTCGGCGTGGCCGGTGCCCAGCCCGCGCAGGCTGTCCCTCAGGGCCGCCCGGGCACGGGGTGCCGACCCCCGGTCCTGCGCCGCCGGCCGATGTGCGTCACCGCGTGCACTCCCCGGATACGGGCGGGTCCCCGGTGCCGCCCGCCGTTACGGCGGCCGGCACCAGGGACCGTGCACGTGGGAGTGCGGGCGGACGCAGGCCTCAGGCGCCGACGCTGGCGTTGAGGAAGATGCCGCCGTCCACGACCAGGGTCTGGCCGGTGATCCAGGCCGCCGCGTCCGAGAGCAGGAAGGCGGCGGCGCCGCCGATGTCCTCGGGCACGCCGAGCCGCCCCAGCGGGTAGGCGGAAGCGGCCTGCTCCTCGCGGCCCTCGTAGAGGGCGGAGGCGAACCTGGTCTTGACGACCGCGGGGGCGATGGCGTTGGCGCGGACGCCGGGCGCCATCTCGGAGGCGAGCTGCAGCGTGAGGTTGACCATCGCGGCCTTGCTCATGCCGTACGCGCCGATGAAGGGGGAGGCGCTGATGCCCGCCACGGAGGCGATGTTGACGATCGCGCCGCCGTTCTCCTTCATCCACGCCTTGTACGTCTGCTGGGCGAAGCCGAGCGCGGAGATGACGTTGGTCTCGAAGACCTTGCGGGCCACGCCGAGGTCGAGCTCGGCGAGCGGGCCGAAGACCGGGTTCGTACCGGCGTTGTTGGCGAGGTAGTCGACGCGGCCGAAGGCCTCCATCGTCCGCTCGACGACCTCGGCCTGGTGCGCCTCGTCGTGGGCCTTGCCGGCCACGCCGAGGGCGCGGTCGGCGCCGAGCCGTTCGACGGCCTCCTTCAGCGCCTCCTCGTTGCGGCCGGTGACGACGACGCGGTCGCCGCGGGCGACGAGCGCCTCGGCGATGCCGTAGCCGATGCCGCGGCTGGCACCGGTGACGATCGCCACGCGTCCGCCGTCGGGCTGGTTGCTCATGATGCGGGTCTCCTGTCGCGGGTCAGTCGAGCGGTCCGCCGGCCACGTACAGCACCTGGCCGGAGACGAAGCCCGCGGCATCGCCGGTGAAGAAGGCGATGGCGTTGGCGACGTCGTCGGGGTTGCCGACGCGCTGGACGGGGATCTGGGTGGCGGCCGCGGCCTGGAACTCCTCGAAGCCCATGCCGATGCGGGCGGCGGTGGCGGCCGTCATGTCGGTGACGATGAAGCCGGGGGCGACGGCGTTGGCCGTGACGCCGAACTTGCCGAGCTCGTGCGCGAGGGTCTTGGTGAAGCCCTGCAGGCCGGCCTTGGCGGCGGAGTAGTTGGCCTGGCCGCGGTTGCCGAGGGCGGAGGACGAGGACAGGTTGACCACGCGGCCGAAGTTCGCGTCCACCATGTGCTTCTGGACGGCGCGGGTCATCAGGAAGGCGCCGCGCAGGTGCACGTTCATGACCGTGTCCCAGTCGGACGCGCTCATCTTGAACAGCAGGTTGTCGCGGAGCACGCCCGCGTTGTTGACGAGGATCGTCGGCGCCCCGAGCTCCGCGGCGACGCGCGCGACCGCGGCCGCGACCTGCTCCTCGTCGGAGACGTCGGCGCCGATGGCGACGGCCCGGCCGCCCGCCTTGGTGATCTGCTCGACGGTGTCCTTGCACGCGGTCTCGTCGAGGTCCAGCACGGCCACGGCGCGGCCCTCCGCGGCCAGGCGCACGGCGGTGGCGGCGCCGATGCCGCGCGCCGCCCCTGTCACGATCGCTACGCGCTGCTCGGTGGTCGACATCTGCTCTCCTCAGCCCTGTGGGGAGCGGTCGCGCAGGTGAGCGACCGCTTAGTACGCCCCGTAGCCGAAACCGTAGGAGCGCAGTGACCCTGTGTCAACGCCCACCGCGCCGATGTGGCTCAGCGCACCAGAAGATCCAGCAGACGGTCCACCTCGGCCTGCGGGTCCTCGGTCAGCCCGGTGTGGATCGGGCCCGGCTGCACGATGGTGCTGCGCGGCGCCGTCAGCCACCGGAAGCGGCGCCCCGGATCGTCCTCCGCGGCCTGACCGGCCCGCTCGCCGCCCGCGCAGATGCCCTCGTAGCCGCGCAGCGCCGCCCGTACGCCGGCGACGTCCACGTCGGGGTCGAGGCAGCGCAGCCGGGTCTCGTCCAGGTGGACCCGGGCACCCACGAAGGACTTGGCACGGCAGTAGACCAGCACACCCGCGTTGATCAGCTCGCCGCGCTCGATCCGCGGCATCACGCGCACCAGGGCGTACTCGAACACATCGCGCCCGCTCGCCGTGCTCACTTGGCGGCCTTCCCCTCGACCCAGGTACGCAGCCACTCCGGCGGCGCCTACTTCTCCTGCTGCTTCGGGGCGAGGGTGATCCGCTCCCCCACGGTGCCGGCGCGCGCCAGCAGCACCCGCTCGTACGCGCGCCGCACCTCGTCCGGGCCGGCGAAACCGGGCTCGTCCACCAGCCACTCGTCGGGGACCTGGGCGGTGACCTCGCGCAGCAGCGCCTCGTCCACCCGCGGGGCGAGGTCGCGGGCGGCGGCCTCGATGTCCGGCGCGAAGCGGGCGAGGGCGTGGTCGGCGGCGTCGTACGGCTTGTCCGCGGCCTGGTCGGCGCCCTTCCAGTTGTGGTGGAAGATCAGCGAGGCGCCGTGGTCGATCAGCCAGACGTCCTGGTGCCAGACCAGCATGTTCGGGTTGCGCCACGAGCGGTCGACGTTGCCCACGAGGGCGTCGAACCACACGATCCGGCCCGCCTCGCCGGACTCCACCTCGAAGACCAGCGGGTCGAAGCCGAGCGCGCCGGGGAGGAAGTCCATGCCGAGGTTGAGGCCGCCGCTGGCCTTCAGCAGGTCCTGGATCTCCTGGTCCGGCTCGCCGAGCCCGATCACCGGGTCGAACTGGAACCGCACCAGCACCGGCACCCGCATGCCCAGCCGCCGGGCCAGCTCCCCCGCGATCACCTCCGCGACCAGCGCCTTGCGCCCCTGTGCGGCACCCACGAACTTCACCACGTAGGTCCCCAGGTCGTCGGCCTCGACGACCCCGGGAACCGATCCGCCCTCACGCAACGGCGTGACGTAGCGGATCCCGGTCACTTCCTCCATGGACGCATCCTAATGATCGGTCTCCCATGGCCGCGCCGCGCCGTGGTTCCGGCGCGGAACGTGTGCCGTGAACCAATTTCTGGTGGGCGGATCAGTGGTGGGCCACCTTGAGAACATCGATCGATCAACATCTTCGTCAGCACGCACTACCAGCCTCGGCGCTTCGCGCGAGTATGAGGCCGCCACGCGAGATTTCCCTGGGATGGTTGAACGGCCCACCCATCTCGTCCGTACGACAGGGCAGGGCGTGACCGACGCTCCCGGGCCCCGGCTGGCGGTCCGGAACGGACGAGGCAACAGGATGTGTGACGCATGGCCGAGACGACTGGCACCGCAGGAGCTCCGACCCGCCGCGCCGTGGTCGCCGGGGTGGGTGCGGCGGGGCTCGCGGCCGCGCTGGCCGCGTGCGGTGACTCCAACGACTCCGCGGGCGCCTACAGCCCTGCCGCGCCCCCGCAGGGCGGCGACCAGGGGACCGGGGGGTCGGCGCCCGCCGGCGGCGGGGCCGAGGCGGCGCTCGCCAAGACCTCGGACATCCCGGTCGGCGGCGGCAAGATCTTCGCGGACAAGAAGGTCGTCGTCTGCCAGCCCGAGGCGGGCTCGTTCAAGGCCTTCTCGGCGATCTGCACCCATCAGGGCTGCGCCGTCAACGAGATCGCGGGCGGCACGATCAACTGCCCCTGTCACGGCAGCAAGTTCAGCATCAAGGACGGCAGCGTGGCCAACGGCCCGGCGACCCAGCCGCTGCCGGCGGCGAACATCAAGGTGGAGGGGGACTCAGTGGCCCTGGCCTGAGCCCCCCGGGCCCGGCCCGGACCGTTTCCAGCTGCCGATGACCTCGTCGGCGGTGGTGACCGTGGCGACGAGCGCGAGGGTGTGCCGGACCATGTCCGCGGTGTACGACTCCGGCACCCCGGCGATGGCGTCCGCGGGCACGACCGCCTGGTAGCCGAGGTTGACCGCGTCGAAGACGGCGTTGGGAACGGCCACGTTGGCCGACACCCCGGTGACGACGACCGTGCGCACGCCCAGGTTGCGCAGCACGGCGTCGAGGCCGGTGCCGGCGACCGGCGACAGCCCGTGCAGCCGTCGCACGACGAAGTCGCCGGCACCGACCGCTATCTCCTCGGCGACCTCGACCGCCGGTGTGCCCGCCACCTGCAGGACGGGCAGCCGCTCGGCGGCGCGGAAGATCCGCGCGTTGCGGCTGGACCCGCGGCCGTCGGCGCGGCGTTCGGCGACGGCGTGCACCACGGTGGCGCCCGCCGCGTGGGCCGCGGTGACCAGCCGTGCGGTGGCATCCAGCGCCCCGGAGGCCCGTACGGCGGCCGCGAGTTCCGGCAGCGCGCCGCCCGGACCGACCACCCCGCGCTGGCACTCGACGGTGAGCACGGCGGTGGACCGGGGGGTCAGGAGCGCGTCGAGCCTGCGGTGCCGGTTGCCGTCCGTCATGCTTGCCCCCTCACGCGCGGCTGCCCTACCGTCGTCCCAAGTGACCGTATCTGACGAACCGTCAGGCAGGGAAGTGGGGGCGCACATGGCCGTCGCACAGCGGCGCGGACGCCGGATCATGATGACCCCGCAGGAGGCCGACGCCTTCCTCGGCGCGCAGCGCACCTGCCGCGTCGCGACCGTCTCGCCCGACGGCCGCCCGCACGTGGGCGCGCTGTGGTTCGTCTGGGACGGGACGTCCCTGTGGCTGTACTCGATCGTCCGCAGCCGCCGCTGGGCCGACCTGCGGCGTGACCCGCGGGTCGCGGTCGTCGTCGACGACGGCACGGAGTACGGCGAACTGCGCGGCGTCGAACTCTCCGGCACCGTCGAGTTCGTCGGCGAGGCGCCCCGCACCGGTGAGCCCCACCCGGACCTGGAGGTCGTCGAGCGGCTGTTCGCCGCCAAGAACTTCGGCCTGGAGTCCATGCCCCACGACGGCCGCCACGCGTGGCTGCGCCTGACCCCGGACTCCGTCGTCTCCTGGGACTTCCGCAAGATGCCGGGGCTCGGCTAGCGCACGCGCGGCGGCCCCGGGCGCGATCAGCCCTCGGCGGCCGCCATGTCCTCCCCTGCCCGGCGCAGGGCCTCGACTGCGGCGCGGATGGCGGGGCGGCGGTCGGCGTCGGAGCGCCAGACGGCGTAGATGTGGCGCTTCATGGTGTGGCGCACACGGATGGCGCGCACCCCGGCCGGGAGGGGGCCGCGGCCGAGGCGCGGGACGACGGCGACGCCCAGGCCGGCGGCGACGAGGGCGAGGACGGTGGGGTGCTCCTCGGCATGATGGGCGATGCGCGGTTCCACGCCCTTGCCGCGCAGGGTGAACAGCAGCCACTCGTGGCAGAAGCCGCCGTCCGGCCAGGCGATCCAGTCGTCGTCGGCGAGTTCGCCCAGGTCGACCTCGTCGCGGCCCGCAAGGGGGTGACCCTCGGGGACGACCACGTCGGCGAGGTCGTCGAGCAGCGGCTCCTTGGCCAGGCCCCCGGGCAGCGACAGCGGCTTGTTGTACCAGTCGAGGACGACCGCGAGGTCGATGTCACCGCGGACGAGCCGGGCCAGCGCGTCCTGGGGCTCCATCTCGTGGACCATCGCGCGCAGCTTGGGGTGGTCGCGCCGCGTCGCCGCGAGCGCCTGCGGGAACAGGCCGCGCACCGCGGTGGGGAAGGCCCCCATGCGCAGCTCGCCGACCGCGGCGCCGCGGTGCGCCTCCAGGTCGGAGTGGGCGAGCTCGACGAGGGAGAGGATGCGGCCGGCGTGCCCGGACAGCAGCCGGCCGGCGTCGGTGAGGCGGACCCCGCGGCCGTTCTTGGCCAGCAGCGTCTGCCCGGTCTCGCGTTCGAGCTTGCCCATCTGCTGGGAGACGGCCGAGGTCGTCACGTGCAGGACGTCCGCCGCGGCGCTCACCGAGCCGTAGGTGGAGATCGCATGCAGGATGCGCAGGCGCTCGAGGTTCAACATGTAAGCAACACTACGGGATCACCGGCAGGTTTTCTCGCTTGTCCTAAGAGGTTCAATCCGTCATGGTGATGGCCATGAGCGCACCCAGCACCCGCCCCCCGGCCGCCGTGGCCGCCCCCACCCCCGCCGACACCACACCCGCCTCCGCCGCCCCCTCGGCCACCACGCGCCGCCGTCCCGTCGTGGACTGGCGCGTCAGCTGGGCCGTGCTCGCGCTCATCTGGGGCTTCAGCTTCCTGTTCATCAAGGTGGGCACCGAGGCGTACGCCCCGCTGCAGGTCGCACTCGGCCGCATGGTCTTCGGCACCGCCGTGCTGGCCGCCGCCTTCGCCGTGAAGCGGGAACGGATGCCGCGCGGCGCCCGTACCTGGGGGCACATGGCGGTCGCCGCGCTGCTGCTGAACACGCTGCCGTTCACGCTCTTCGCGTACGCGGAGCTCACCATCCCCTCCACGCTCGCGGGGATCTGCAACGCCACGACCCCGCTGTGGAGCATGGTGCTGTCGGTGGTGGCGCTCTCGGACGACAAGCCGACCCGGCAGCGGGTCGCGGGGGTCGGCATCGGCTTCGTCGGGGTGCTGACCGTGCTCGGCGCCTGGCAGGGCTTCTCCGGGACCGACCCGGCGGGCACCGCGATGGCGCTGGGCGCCTCCGCGAGCTACGCGGTGGGCTGGATCTACGTGCGCCGCACCCTGAGCGGCAGTGGGAACTCGGCGCTGTCGATGTCCTCCGCGCAGCTGCTGCTCGGCACCGTCCAACTGGCCGTGCTGACACCGCTGTTCACCTCCACGCCCGGCTCGTTCCCGCTCTGGCCGACGCTGTCGGTCGTGGCGCTGGGCGCGCTGGGCACCGGGATCGCCTTCCTCCTGCAGTACGGGATCGTCGCGGAGAAGGGCCCGACCATCGCCACGATGGTCACCTACCTGATCCCGGTCATCGCGACCGCGGCCGGTGTCGCCCTGCTGGACGAGCACCTGACGTGGAACGAGCCGGTCGGCGCCCTCGTCGTGCTCGCCGGCGCGGCGCTGACCCAGCGCCGTCCGGCGGCTTGAACCACCTTCGCCCGTCAGCCGAAGCGCCCGGCGCGGTGCAGCCGGACGGCGGCGGCGACGGCGTCGGCCAGGGCCGGGACCTCGTCCGCCGCGACCGGGGAGACGGTGATGCGGATGCCCGGCGGGGAGTCCAGGCGGAAGCGCGCGCCGGGCGCGACCGCCCAGCCCGCTTGCAGGAGCCGGGCGACCGCCCCTGTCTCGTCGGGCACCGGGACCCAGACGTTCATGCCGCTGCGGCCGTGCGCCGGGACGCCCCGGTCGGCCAGCGCCCGCACCAGCGCGTCGCGGCGCGCGGCGTAGGCGGCGGAGACGGCCGGGACGTCGACCGCTCCGGTGCGCCAGAGGTGGGCGACGGCGTGCTGCAGCAGATGGCTGACCCAGCCGGGCCCGAGCCGGTAGCGGCCGCGGACCCGGTCGACGGTGACCGGGTCGCCGGTGAGGACGGCCAGGCGCAGGTCGGGGCCGTAGGCCTTGGCGGTCGAGCGGACCAGCATCCAGCGCGGGGTGCTCCCGGCGAGCGGGTGCAGCGGCAGCTCGGTCAGGCCGCTCACGTGGTCGTCGTCGATGACGAGCACCTGCGGGTGGCCGCCCAGGACGGCACGGAGTTCGCCGGCGCGCGCCGCGGAGAGCGTGGCGCCGGTCGGGTTCTGGCCGCGGTCGGTGACGATCAGCGCCCGCGCGCCCTGCCGCAGGGCGGCGTCCACGTCGTGCGGCAGCGGGCCGTCGTCGTCCACGCCGACCGGGACCGCGCGCAGTCCGAGGGCCGGGACGAGGTCGAAGACGCTGCCCCAGCCGGGGTCCTCCACCGCCACCGCGTCCCCCGGCCGCAGGTGGGCGGTGAGCGCGCGCTCCACGGCGTCGAGCGAACCGGAGGTGAGGCCGACCGGGCCGGGCGGCACCCCGTCGGCGTCGAAGGCGGCACGCGCGAGCGCGGCGAGCTCCTCCCCGACCGGGGACCGCCCGTACAGCATGGGCCGCCGCGCGTTGCGGGCGGCCGCCTCGGCCAGTGCCTCCCCGAGCGGGGGCAGCAGGGCGGAGTCCGGGTTGCCGGTGGACAGGTCCCGCACCCCGGGCGGCACCTCCAGGCGGATCTCGTCCCGCGCGGTGGTCGCCGGACGCCGGCGCACGCGGCTGCCGCGCCGGCCCGCCGTCTCGATGACGCCGCGGTCGCGCAGCAGGCGGTAGGCGGCGGCGACGGTGTTGGGGTTGACGCCGAGCCCGGCGGCGAGCTCCCGCAGCGGCGGCAGCGCGGCGCCGGGGGCGAGCGCGCCCTCCCCGATGGCCCGTTCGACGCTCGCCGCGATGTCCGCTGCGCCCCGGCCGGTGAACGTGTACTCTCCTAGCACAAAAAGCATTATGCACTAGTGCAAAGGATCGCGCCATGTCCGCCACGCCCTCCGCTGCCGATGCGTACGCTCCCACCGACCGCACGGTCCCGACCCGCAGCCGCGAGCGCGCCTCGTACGACCGCGACCTGGTGCACGCGATCCTCGACGCGGACTACCTCTGCCACCTCGGCTTCGTCCGCGACGGGGCGCCGGTCGTGCTGCCGACCCTCTACGCCCGCGTCGGCGAGCGGCTCTACGTGCACGGCTCCACCGGCTCCCGTCCGCTGCGCGGCGCCGGCGAGGACACCGGGCTCCCGGTCTGCCTGACCGTGACGCACCTGGACGGACTCGTGCTGGCCCGGTCCGCCTTCCACCACTCGATCAACTACCGCTCCGTGGTGGTGCACGGCGTGGCCCGCCAGGTCACCGACCCCGCCGAGCGCTCCGCGGCCCTGGACGCCCTCGTCGACCACATCGTGCCCGGCCGCGCCGCCGACTCCCGACCCGCCAACGCCAGGGAACTGGCCGCCACCGCCGTCATCGCCCTCGACCTGCACGAGGTCTCGGCCAAGGTGCGCACCGGCGGCCCCGGCGACGACCCCGAGGACCTGACGCTCCCCCACTGGACGGGCGTGCTGCCGGTGACCCGCTCCTACGGGACGCCCGAACCCGCCGACGACCTCGACCCGTCGATCGCCGTCCCCGGCTACCTCACCGCGCGCTGAAAGGAGCCCCGCGCATGCTCATCCACCCCTGGGACGCCGCCCTCGACGAGGCCGAGTGGCAGGACTGGCTGGCCGCGCACGACTTCGGCCAGCTCGCGGTCAACGGACTCGACGGCGAGCCCCCGTTCGTCCAGCCGCTGCACTTCGCCTACGACGCCCGACGGCACGAGGCGGTCACCCACCTCGCCCGGCCGAACCCGCTGTGGACCGCGATCGAGGCCCACCCCCGGGTGACGCTCAGCGTCGTCGACGACTACACCTTCATCCCCGGCCCCTGGCACGCCCCCGAGGGCACCCCGCCCGAGCACGGGACGCCGACCAGCTACTACGCCGCCGTGCAACTGCTGTGCGTGGCCCACCTCGTGGACGACCCCCAGGAGAAGGCGGACCTGCTGCACCGGCAGCTCGCCCACTTCCAGCCGCGCGGCGACCACGCCCCCGTCGTCCCCGGCCAGACGCCGTTCGGCCGGATGCTGCCGGGCATCCGCGGGCTGCGGCTGGAGGTCACCGACGTGCGCGCCAAGTTCAAGTTCGGCGGGAACCGCCCGCGCGAGACCCAGTGGCGGGTGAGCGGGCTGCTGGCCGAGCGCAACGGTCCGGGCGACGAGGCCGCCCGGACCCGGCAGTTGCGCCGCCTCGGGCAGCGCGGTTAGTCGTCGATCGCCGCGCCGAACCGGGCGTTCTGGGACGGGGCGCCGAGCGAGCCGCCGCCGTACGTCCAGCTCCCCGGCAGCTTGAGCCCACCGGAGCCGGCCGAGAACACCCACACCACGCCGTCGTTGGTGTTCTCTCCCGGGGCCGCGACGAGCAGACCGAAGTAGCCGTCGCGGTTGGGGTCGGTGAAGGAGACCTGGGCGCCGAACTTGTCGGCCTTCTCGGCGCCGCCCGGGACGCCCGCCGTGTTCTGGCTGACGTCCAGGACACCGGCGGTGGTCAGGCCCCTGGCCGAACCGCGCAGCACCCACACGGCTCCGGCATCGGCGACGCGGCCGATGTCCTCTCCGGAGGCACCGATCGCGACGTCCGCGTACCCGTCGCGGTTGACGTCCCCGACGGAGAGGTCCGAGCCGAAGCCGTCACCGCGCTCCGAGACACCCGGCACGCCGGCGTTGTCCTGGGTCCACCACACGGGCGGGCTCCCCGGACCCTCCTGCCCGACCGGCCCGTCCGGGCTGCCGTAGTAGACGCCGACCATGCCGCCGGTCATCGACGCGCCGCCGTCGTCGGGGCTGTGCGGTTCCCCGGTGACCAGGTCGTCGAAGCCGTCGCCGTTGACGTCGCCGGAGGCGACGACGGGGCCGCCGCGCAGGGCGGTGACGGGCAGCGGATCGATGTCGTCGCTGAGGAGGACGTACGACCAGCCGTAGCCCGGCTCGTCGCCCACGCTGAGGCCGGAGACCACGAGGTCGGCCAGGCCGTTGTCGTCGTAGTCGCCGGTCGTCAGCGAGGTGGGCGCGATGCCGGGCCCCTCCGCCTGCCGGGCGAGCGGCGTGCGCCGCCGGTCCTTGAAGGGCGTGAAGGTCCCCGCGTCCCCGCCCTTGCGGGCGGCGGCCTGCGGCACGGACTCGTACTGGAAGATCGACAGCCCCACCTTGTCGATCACGGCGAGCAGGTCACCCGGGACGTAGGTGGTGAAGTGCCCGGCGGCCAGGGCGCTGCCGAACCGGTCGCCCTTCATGGCGCTGACGGACTGCAGCCAGTCGCTCGCGGTGCCGGACAGCCCCCTAGCCGAGCCCCACAGGACCACGATGCCTCCCGCGTCGGCGCCGACGCCGCCCAGGTCCTCGCCGGGGATGCCGACGACGGCGTCGTCGTACCCGTCCCCGTCGAGGTCCCCGCTGGCCACGGCCTGGCCGAAGGCGTCGCCGGTCTCGGCGGCGCCGGGCACGCCGGAGGTGTTCTGGCTGAACACCTTGGCGCTGGTGGTGACCCCCTTGGGCCCGCCGTACTGCACGGTGACGGCACCGGCGCCGGAACGCCCGCCCACGGTGGCGCCGGGCGCGCCGGTCAGCACGTCCTCGTACCCGTCGCCGTTGAAGTCCCGGTTGCGGTCACTTGCATGGGTGCCGCCGGGGGTCCCGGCGACGGAGGCGGGCGCGGTGGCGATGGCCGCGCCCGTGATGAGGAGAAATGACGCCGCGGTGACCGCAGCCGAGCGGTTCTTGCGCATGAGCGGCTCCTTCGCTCAAGAACGACCGGGCGGTGCGGGGGTGTCCGGAAAGAGCCCGTTTTCCTTCTCCGGCACCGTCTTTGACACGCCGTGGGGAGGAATGGTTGTAGGAGCGGTTGCGGAAGCGCGGACGGAGATGCGCCGACGGAGGAGCGCCGTCAGCGCACGGCACCGGGGGCACCACGACCGCCGCGGCCCGACCTGGCGGGTCGGCCGGCAGGGCGGGGCGGTGACCCTGGCGCGGAACGCCGGAGACGACGCTCTCCACGGCCCGCGGGCGATACCCGGGGACGAACCGACGAGCGCGACCGCCGCACCAGCGGGGCCGCGCCACCGACACCACCGCCCGGCACGCGGACCAGCGCCATCGCCGGTGCCGGACCCGGCGGCCCGGCGGGTGGAACACCCCGGGCCCCACGGGACGTGGCCGGGCCAAGGGGCCGGCGCGCGTAGCGACCCGGGCGGGGGCGGCACAGGCCGCGCAGGTGTCCCGGACGGGCGTGTTGGTCCTCCGCAGCGGCGCGTGGCCGCGACGACGAGCGACAACTACCTGCCGAGACCCCCGCAGGGCCGACGGGAGCGTTACGCGGGTTGCGTCGCGGACGCGGCGGCCTCCGTGTCGGCCGGGGCACCGGAGGCGACGACCGTGGTCGTGCCCTGCTTCTTGGCGGTCTGGGCGACGAAGGCCCCCGCCAGTACGAGCGTTCCCCCGATGATCTGCGGCAGGGCGAGGTGCTCGCCCAGCAGCACCCACGCGAAGACGGTGCCGACCACCGCCTCCAGGCAGGCCACGACGCCGGCCACCTGCGGCGACAGCCGTCGTACGGCGACCACACCGGTCAGGTAGGCGAGGACGGTGGCCACCAGCACGACCCAGCCGACGAGCAGGACCGCGGGCACGTCGGTCTCGCCGAGGGCCGCCTGCCGGGTGAGCACCGACCAGTCCATCGACCAGGGACGGGAGACCGCGGTGAGCACGACGGCGCCGATGGCCAGGCCGTAGGCGATGACGGCGACCGGGTCCGGCGCGTCGTCGCCGTCGCTGCCGTGGTCGGCCAGGACGAAGTAGCTGACCTGGCAGCAGGCGGCACCGAAGGCGAGCGCCAGGCCCAGCGGGTCGAAGGCGAGCCCGGACCACACCTCGACCACGGCGGCCATGCCGCCGACGGCGAGCACGACACCGATCGCCGCGGCCTTGCTGACCGCCTTGCGCTGGACGAAGCGCACCCAGCCGAGCAGCAGCGCGGGGCCGAGGAACTCCACGAGGATCGCGACGCCGACCGGGATGCGGGAGATCGCCGCGAAGTAGAGCGTCTGGACGCCGGCGACGCCGAGCAGGCCGAAGCCGAGCAGCAGACCGGGGCGCCGCAGCAGGAGCGCCCGGTGCCGCAGCACCACGGGGAGCATGACGAGTGTGGCGCCGGTGACGCGCAACCACACCACGTGCAGCGGGTCGAGCCCCGCCTCGATCAGCGGCTTGGCCGCCACCCCCGAACCACCGAACGCGAACGCGGACACCAGCGCGAGCCAGAGCCCGGCGTTCCTCCCCTGAGACACATGCATCGGGCCATGATGTCAGCTCGCGACAGGACCGTCATCCCTGTGGCGACTGTCGCCCTCGGCACGCGGCGGGCGCGGGCGCCCGGCCAGGACCTCCGGTTCGACCCCCGCCGACCTCAGCACCTGCGCCGCCCGGCTCCCCCGGTCGGCGACGAGCGCGGCGAGCAGGTCGGTGCCCTCGGCCCGCGGCGCGCCCCGGTCCCCGGCGCGGACGGCGGCCGCACGCAGGGCCGTGGCGGCGGCCGGGCTCCAGCCGGGCGCGTCGACGGCGGTGAGCACGCTTCCGGCGCCGGGGTCCTCGACCGCGTCCCGCCAGGCGATGCCGTAGCCGATGGTGCGCTGCGCGAGGTAGCCGAGGACGCGCGCCACCCGCCCGCCGCCGGCGGCGCCCGTCGTACCGGCCGCGCCCGCCGCACCGTCCACGGCTTCCCGCGCCCGCGGGTCGGCCTCGAGGAGGGAGTGCAGGAGGTGCGCGGTGTCGACCTGCCGGTCCCCGTCCCTCGTGGCGCGCCGCCGGGCGGCGGCGGTCACCGTGCGCAGCTCGGCGCCGAGCCGCGAGTCGTTCCAGTGCACGCGGTCCACCCCATCAGACGGCACGCCCCGGCGGCATCACCGCACGGTCCCATTCCGCCGTCCTGCGCTGGACGGGCACCCCCGTGCGCCGCGTCCTCCTCAGGGATGACGGCGGCCCCAGGACCAGCCCCGGGCCGGACCCGGGCCGGGCGCCGCGGGCGGTTCAGTAGCGGACGTCGCTCTGCAGCAGCGGCGGGTACACCGAGGACGTCCGGCCGTCGACCGTGGTGCCCGCGAACTGCAGCATCGCCTGCAACTCGCCGTGCAGGGGCGCGGGGTAGCCCAGCACCGGGGCCGACACCTCGTCCAGCCGCCGCAGGTGCTCCGGGGCGAGGACCGTCTCGAGGCCCGCGAGGTTGTCCTCCAGGTGCCCCAGACGCCGTGCGCCGACGATCGGCACGACGGTGCCCTCGCGGGCGCGCAGCCACGCCAGGGACACCGCCGCCGAGGTGGTCCCCAGCTCGTCGGCGACGGCGGCGACCTCCTCGATCACCGGGTACTCGTCCTCCGCCGGACCGCCCACGAACGAGGTGCGGGCGGAGTCGGCGACCGCGCCGCCGCGCCGGTACTTGCCGGACAGGAAGCCGTTCTTCAGCGGGCTCCACGGCACGAGCGCCATGCCCTGGTCGAGGGCGAGCGGGGCGAGTTCGCCCTCCACGGTGCGGGCCAGCAGCGAGTACTCGACCTGCAGCGCGATCAGCGGGGTCCAGCCCTTGACCAGCGCGGTGGTCTGGGCCTGCGCGGTCAGCCAGGCGGGGGTGTTGGAGAAGCCGATGTAGCGGATCTTGCCCGCGCGCACCAGGTCGTCGAGGGTGCGCAGCGTCTCCTCGATCGGGGTGTGCCGGTCCCAGTTGTGCAGCCAGTACAGGTCCAGGTGGTCGGTGCGAAGGCGGCGCAGGGTCGCGTCGAGCTGGGCGACGATCGAACCGCGGCCCGCGCCGCCGCCGTTGGGGTCGCCGGGGAAGAGGTTGGTGAAGAACTTCGACGCCAGGACGACGTGCTCGCGCCGCCCGGGGTGGGCGGCGAACCAGTCGCCGAGGATCCGCTCCGAATGGCCGTTGGTGTAGAAGTTCGCGGTGTCGATGAAGTTCCCGCCGCGGTCCAGGTAGGTCTCCAGGATCTTCTCCGACTCCTCGACGCTGCACCCGGCGCCGCCCGGGTCCTCGCCGAAGGTCATCGCGCCGAGCGCGAACGGGCTGACCCGCAGCCCGGACCGGCCGAGGGTGACGTAGTGGTCGAGCGGCATGGACGTGCTCCCTTGTGCGTCGGAATCTGTCCACTCCATGCAACGGGAGACGGCTCCGGCGGGGTAGACCGATCCTCGCGGGCTCTTGCCCGATCCTGCCGACTTCGCCCCGATCGGGCTTGCCGGACCCGGGAGGGGATGCTTCGGTGAGGTGTGCGCACCCCTCCCGACCTCCTGGACGAGGTCCGCGGCCTCATCGCGACCCACGCCGGGCCCGACCTGCGGACGCCCATCGACGGTCTGCTGCTGTCACGGGTGGCGACGGCGCCGCCGGACTACTCGCTGACCGAACCGCTGCTGGTCGTCATGGCCCGGGGCGGCAAGCGCCTGCTGCTCGGCGACGAGGTGCACGACTACCGGGCGGGGCAGTACCTGGTGGTCACCGCGGTCCTGCCGGTCACCGGCCACTACGTGGACATGAGCCCGCGGCACCCCGCGCTGGGCATGGGGCTGGTCCTGCGCGCGGCCGCCATCGCCCCGCTGCTGCTGGAGGCACCGCCCGGGCGCCGGGCCCGAGCCGCGGCCGCCCCGCCCGCGATCGCGACCGGTGAGGCCGGACCCGACCTCCTCGACGCCGTCGTGCGGCTGCTGCGGCTGCTCGACCACCCCGCGGACGCCCCCGTGCTCGCCCCGATGATCGAGCGGGAGATCCTCTGGCGGCTGCTCACCGGCCCCCACGGCGCCATGGTCCGTCAGATCGGCCTGGCCGACAGCGGCCTGTCCCACGTCAGCCGGGCCATCCACTGGATCCGTGACCACTACGCCGAGCCCCTGCGGATCGAGGACCTCGCCCGTCTCGCCGGCATGAGCCCCTCCGCCTTCCACCGGCACTTCCGCGCCGTGACGACCATGAGCCCCCTGCAGTTCCAGAAACGCATCCGCCTCCAGGAGGCCCGCTCGCTCCTCGTGGCCCGGCCCGAGGACGTCGCGGGCGTCGGCCACGTCGTCGGCTACGCCAGCCCCACCCAGTTCAACCGCGAGTACCGCCGCCTGTTCGGCGCCCCGCCGGGCCGGGACGCCGCCCGCGTCCGCACCGCTTCCGGCCCGCCGGGGGTGCGGCACCTGCCGTGAGGTCTCAGGGCCAGAGCAGTCCCCGTCTCCAGCCGCCGGGGGCGGCGGGGTCGCGGGTGTAGCGGAGGCGGACGTGGCCCTGGGCGGGGGCGGCCTGCCAGAACTCGGCCTCGTCGGCGACGAGCCGGTAGACGGTGTGGCCCTCGGGAACGTCGTCGGGGTGGGCGGCGACGTGCTCGGCGGCTTGGCGGCGGGCCTCCTCGTACGCGGCGCGCCCCTGCATCGGGGCGCTCATCACGCCCGTGAAGCCGGCGATCCGGGAGGCCTCGCGGCGGCCGAGGAAGTCGCGGCGGGCGGTGGCGCGGTCCAGGGTCTCGACCGCTCCGGTCACCCGGATCTGCCGGCCGTGCCGCGGCCAGTACCAGGTGAGCGCGGCGTGGGGGCGGTCCGCCAGGTCGCGGCCCTTGCGGCTGGCCGCGTCCGAGGCGAAGTCGAAGGCGGGACGGTCGAGGTCGACGCCGCGCAGCATGAGCACCCGTGCCGAGGGCCGGCCGGCGGCGTCCGCCGTGCCGAGGGTCATGACGTGCGGCTCCGGGACGCCGTCGTCGAGGGCGTACGCCAGCCAGCGGGCGAACAGCGGCCCGGGTTCGGGTCCGGCGGTCGCGGGGTCGAAGGACGGGAGGGGCCCGCCGAGGACGGGCGCGGAGCGCATGCGCTCCCGGAGGGCGTCGGCGGTCACGGGGGCCTGGTCGTCGGTCACGCACCGATCCTGGCATGCGGCCGCCCGGCGCACCGCGGTTGCGCGGGGCGCCGGGCGGCGGCGGTGGGGCCGTCAGGCCGGGAGGTGGAACTGCTGGTTGGTGCCGCCGGCGCAGGTCCAGATCTGCAGCCGGGCGCCGTTGGCGGTGGACTTGTCGGTGACGTCCAGGCACTTGCCGGACGCGGGGTTGACCAGGGTGTCCCCGCTGCCGCGCTGCCAGACCTGGGCCCCGGTGCCGTTGCAGTCGTACAGCTGGACCTTGGTGCCGTTGGCGGTGCCGGCGGCGGTGAGGTCCATGCACTTGCCGAGCGCGCGCAGCGTGCCGTCGGTGCCCACCGTCCACTGCTGCGCGGTGGTGCCGTTGCAGTCGTACATCTGGACGGCGGTGCCGTTGGCGCTGCTCGCGGCGGCGATGTCGACGCACTTGCCGCCGAGGCCGGTGATCTGGCCGGTGGATCCGGTGGGCGGCGGGGTCGTGCCGCCGCCGGTCACGGTGTTGAAGACGGAGGAGAACTGCCAGGCGCTCTGCGGGGTGCCGCTGCAGCTGTCGGAGAGCTGCCCGTTGGTGGCGCAGGCCTTGTCGCGGCCGAGCGCCCAGAAGGCGAGCTCCTGGATGCCCTTGGACTTGGCGAAGTTGGCGAGGGTGGTGGCGTTGCCGGTGGTGAAGATCTCGCTGGTGTCGTCGTTGACCCCGATCATCGGGGTGTTGCCCTCCATCGCCCACAGCTGGGCGTCGGACTTCTCCGGCCAGATGGCACCGAGCTGGCCGCGCAGGGCGGTGGCGGCGTCGGTGGCCGCCTTGCCCATGTCGCGGGTCCCGTCGTAGTAGTCCATCGTCATGATGTTGACGAGGTTGACGTTCAGCCCGTTGCTCTTGGCGTTGGAGAGCAGCTTCGTCCCGTTGTCGTCCAGGCCGTTCGGCATGGACGGCAGGGTGTACTGGACGTCGAGCTTGCGCCCGGCGGCCGCGTACTCCTGCTGGAGCTGGGCGAGCGCCTTGTTGCGGCGGTCGTTCGCCGCGGTGTTGGCGATCGCGCTGCCCTCGACGTCCAGGTCGACGCGGGTGAGGTTGAGGGCGTCGACGACCTTCTTGTACTGGGCCTTGAGCGCGGACACGGTCGTACAGGAGAGCCCGACCTCGGTGCCGGAGGCGCCGCCGAAGGAGACGATGACGTCGCCGCCGGCGGCCCGCAGGGAGTTGATCGCGGAGGTCCAGCCGGCGTCGGTGACGGGCGTGTCGCCGTTGAACATGGCGTTGCAGCCGCCGCCGTCGATGACGAAGGCGAGGGTGAAGTACTTCAGGCCCGTCGCGTTGCGGACGTTCGTCATCGCCGAGGGCGAGTTCCAGGTCTCGACGTAGGGCGCGGCGTAGTGGGCGGGGAAGCCGGGGCCGGGGTTGGCGGCGGCGCTCGCGGAGCCGCCGGTGGCGACGACGGCGGTGGCGGCCATCGCGAGGACGGCGGGGGCCGCGGCGAGGGCTCTGACGGCGGATTTCAGCACGGGACGGCTCCTTCGTGTGCGCACCCGGGGTGCACGTCGTGGGGGGCAAGCCGTTGGGGGTGGGACAGCGGGGTGGGGGGATCTGGACAGCTGTTCATGTAGGTGAACATCGCCTCACTACATGAACAGCTGATGGCCGATGACGGTATGGACTAGACCAGCTCTGCGTCAAGCCCCCCGCGCCACCGGTTCGTTGGGCGCCGCGATGACCGCGGGAGGGCTCGCGGGCATGCCCGGGGGCGGGGTCGCCGCCGCCCGCCGTGCGGACGGCGGCGGCCCCGCCGGTCGTCGTCCGGCCGGGGTCAGGGACCGGAGACGAGGTTGGCCACGTTGTTCGCGGAGTTGGACGGGCCTCCGCTGTTGTTGATGACGTGGCTGATCGTGCCCGTGCCGCCGAGGGAGACCGTCACCATGTCGTGGAAGCGGACCCCGGACACCGCGGGGACCTCGAAGGCCCGGTCGGCGACGACGGACGGGTTGACGTTGAAGTAGCAGTAACTGCCCAGGCCCCAGGCCTCGTGGCTGGTCACCGAGGGGCTGACCTTGTAGGCGTCGTAGCCGCGGGTGGAGCCGTTCATCCAGGCGGCCTGGTTGGGCGGGTCGTACGGCATCTCGTTCTGGAAGAAGTACGTGCGGCCGCCGTTGCCGTTCCAGATCACCTGGTGCTGCTGGTAGTGCTCGACGAACAGCCCGTACATCGTCACGTTCGTGCCGTTGACGATCAGGCCGTTGGCGGCGGTGTTGCTGTTCCAGCCCACCCCGCTGCCGTGGTCGGCGCGCCACAGCCACATGTGGTCGCCGATGACGTCCGAGCTGTTGACCACCAGGCTCTGGGTGGCCTTGCCGACGCCCGCACCGCCGATGCGGAAGAAGACGTCGTGCAGCGAGATCGGGTCGGCGGTGTGCCGCGCGGACGAGCCGGCGGGGCCGACCTGCATCAGCGTCTGCGAGTTGGTGGTACCCGCGTCGATGAGCAGTCCGGCGATCTTGACGCCGTCGACGTCGGCGACGTTCACCGCGGTGATGCCGTTGTCCGGGATGACGGTGGCCAGGCCCAGGCCCAGGACGACGGTGTCGGCACGGTTGATGTTGAGCGTCTGGTTGAGGTGGTAGACGCCGGGCGTGAACAGCAGGTTCTTGCCCTGGGCGAGCGCGCCGTTGATGTCGGTGGCGGTGGCGCCGGGCTTGACGATGAAGAACTGGTCGATCGGCAGCGAACTGCCGGCCGGGCTGCCGCCCGCCCAGGTCGTGCCCTGGGTGTTGGTGCGCAGCGCCGGGACGAAGACCTTGTAGGCGCCGGCCGAGTCCACGTACAGGAACGGCTTCTCACGCGTCACCGGCGACTGGGCGACCGTGGTGTACGGCGGGCTCGGGAAGGTGTTCGCGGGGGCGTTGACGTCACCGACGAAGACCATGTTCCAGTTGGAGCCCGTCCAGCTGCCCCACTGGCTGTTGCGCGACAGCCACTGCTGCTGGGAGCCGGAGCGCACCTGGCCGTCGATCTTGGAGTCGGCGATCAGGCCGCCGCTGGACCACCCGCCGTCGTCCAGCTGCAGGTTGCCGCGGACGTGCATGCGCCGGTACGGGGCCGCCTGCGAGACCGCCCAGCGGTCGGTGCCGCCGGTCGGGTTGACGGAGAGGTTCTCCGCGGAGCGCCAGAAGTTCTGGGTGGCATTGCCCTGGAACCAGTCGGCCTCGGCGTGGACCGCGCCGTTGATCGTCACGTCGTCCGGGGACAGGCCGAGGCCCGCGACCTGGGTGTAGAAGCCGACGTTGGCGTCGACGCTGTAGCTGCCGGGCTTGAAGAGCAGGGCGTAGCGCTGGGAGCCGAACTGGTTGGACTCCTGCTGGCCGAAGACCTGGCTGAGCCGGCTCTGGATGGCGGCCGAGGACATCGACGGGTCGAAGACCGAGACGTTGGGGCCGAGGTCGGGGGTGCCCGGCGGGTTCTGCGGGGCGTCGGTGGAGCCGAGGCTGAAGGACTGCGCGGCGGTGCCGTTGCAGGTGTACTGCTGGATGCGCGCGCCGTCGGCGGTGGAGGCGGCGGGCACGTCGAGGCACTTGCCGCTGTTGCGGTTCACGAAGTGGTACGTCCCGCCGGTCTCCTCGACCGGCAGCCACTGCTGGTTGGCCCCGCCCGAGTACGACCAGAGCTGGACCGGGGCGCCGTCCGCCGTGGAGACGTCGGTGACGTCCCAGGACTTGGCCGCGTCGTTGCGGTTGTTGACCCGCACGTAGCCGTCGCTCGTCGCCTGGAACTGCCACTGCTGCGCGGTGGTGCCGTTGCACGCGTACTGCTGGACCGCGGTGCCGTCGGCGGTGCCCGCGGCGGCGGCGTCGACGCACTTGCCGCTGTGCTTGGCGGCGACGGTCACCCAGCCGGTGGGGACGGCGGCCTGGGCCTGCGGGGCGGTCAGCACGACGGCCGACAGTCCCGAGGCGAACAGCGCGCCGAGCGCGAGCGGTGCGACGCGGCGCCGGACCCGGCCGCGTCCGGGGACGCCGCGGGACGGCGCTCCGAGGGTTCTCATGGAGGACTCCTGTGCCGCGCGGGGCGCGGCGCCGTGGGGGGTGTGAGCGGGCATGCCGAAGCGGGCGACGGCATGACGTGGCATGACGGAGGTGGGGGGGTGGGGTGGGCGGGCGCACGCGCCCGGCCATGCGACAGCAGCTCAAAGGTCGGATCGACCTTTCTTCACGGCGTGAAGTTAGGCTTCCGCAGCGGACACGTCAAGAGGTCGCGCTACGGATTTCGAACACCGCCGGATGCGTGGTAGTGCCTCAACTCGGCGCCGGAGCATGGCATTTGCGCAGTTGGCAGCCGATGCGACACGGTGCGGCACGGTGGGGTCGGCAGGCTCCGCCGCATCCGGGCCGGACAACACTTGAAGGCGCCGTGCCGGCCGGGCCGCCCCTCGGGACCCCCGCCGCCGGACCCCCCGCCCGGACCTGCTGATCAACGGCGGCCACCTGGGCGGACGGTACTGGTCTGTACCAAAGTCTTGACTGCACCCTTCCTTCACTCCTTAAATCACGAGTTGAACAAGGCCTCCCCACCGCCTCCCCCCACCCCGCTCCCCCACCGGCGCCCCCCACACGCGCCCGCCGACCGGGAAGGACCTCCCCCCATGACCCGTGCCACGAGCGCCGCGAGGCGCGCCGCCGCCCGCCTGTTACTGCTGCTCGCCGTCCTCCTGGGCGCCGTCGCCGCCCCGGCCACGTCCGCCCCCGCCGCCGCCCCCTTCAAGGTGCTGGCGTTCTACAACGGCACCTGGGACGCGGCCCACATCAACTTCGTCAAGGAAGCCAACCAGTGGTTCCCGCAGGCGGGCGCCGCCAACGGCTTCACGTACACCTCGACGACCAACTGGAACCTGCTGACCGACGCGAACGCGCTGAAGCAGTACCAGGTCGTCCTCTTCCTCGACGACGCCCCGCAGAGCGCCGCCCAGCGCTCCGGCTTCGAGACCTACATGCGCGGCGGCGGCGCCTGGATGGGCTTCCACGTCTCGGCCTGGACCGACAACGCGCAGAGCTGGCCCTGGTACTACAACCAGTTCCTCGGCAGCGGGAACTTCCGCTCCAACACCTGGGGCCCCACCACCGCCGTGCTGCGCGTCGAGGACCGCACCCACCCCTCCACCACGCACCTGCCCGCGACGTTCACCTCGTCGGTGAGCGAGTGGTACAGCTGGAGCAACGACCTGCGCAACAACCCGGACATCGACGTCCTGGCGTCCGTCGACCCGGTCAGCTTCCCCCTGGGCACCGACCCGAACCAGTCGTGGTACAGCGGTTACTACCCGATCCTGTGGACCAACACCAAGTACCGCATGCTGTACGCCAACTTCGGCCACAACGCGATGAACTACGACACCAACACCCCCCTGTCGTCGACCTTCGCCAGCGCCACCCAGAACACCTTCCTCCTCGACGGCCTCAAGTGGCTGGGCACCGGCTCCACGGGTGACCCCGCCCCCACCGACCCGATCTCCGAGACCTCCTGGTACTCCCTGGTCAACGCCGGCAGCGGCCGCTGCGTGGACGCCCGCGCCGCCGCCACGGCCAACGGCACCGCGATCCAGCAGTACACCTGCAACTCCACCACCGCCCAGGACTTCCGCGTGCTGTCCACCGACAGCGGCTACACGCGCCTGGCCGCCCGCAACGACACCACGAAGGCCGTGGACGTCACGGACGTCTCCACCGCCGACAACGCCGCGCTCCAGCTCTGGACGTACGGCGGCGGCGCCAACCAGCAGTGGAAGCCCGTCGCCGAGTCCGGCGGCCGCTACCACTTCACCGCCCGGCACAGCGGCAAGTGCCTCACCGCCCCCACCGGCGACCCGAGCGGCACCCAGCTGGTCCAGCGCCCCTGCGACGGCTCCGCCGCGCAGTCCTTCCAGCTCGTCGTCCGTCCCTGACCCGGGCGACGGGATCACGGTGCCGCCCCGCCCCCACGAGGGCCGGGGCGGCACCTCCGCGTCAGCGGAAGGCCGCCGCGTGGCGGGCGGCCCAGACGGCGAAGGGCCGCGCCGGACGCCCGAGCAGCGCCTCGACGTCGGGGCCGACCCTCTGTTCGGCGGGCAGCGGCTCGCCCAGGATGTCCAGCGTGCCGTCCGCCACGGGCTCCGGCATGAAGCGCAGCATCCCCTCACGGGCCTGCTCGCGGCTGAGTTCGACGAAACGCAGCGGGACCGCGAGTTCCCCGCCGAGCACGTCCGCCTGCCGGCGCGGGGAGACCGCTTCGGGCCCGGTCAGCACGTAGGTCCGGCCCGCGTGGGACCCCTCACGGAGGACGACCGCTGCGGCGTCGGCGACGTCCGCGGGATCGACGACCGGCAGCGCCACGTCCGCGAAGGGCGCGGCCACCGTGCGCGCGGTGCGCACCGCGTCCGCCCACGCCAGGGTGTTGGAGGCGAAGCCGCCCGAACGCAGGACCGTCCAGTCCACGCCGGAGTCGCGGACCGCGGCCTCGAAGGCCCGCAGCGGCTCGTGGGAGACCGCGTCCGGCCGGGTCCCCGCCGCCTGCGAGGAGAGCAGGACGATGCGCCGCACCCCGCTGTCCCGGGCGGCCGCCACTAGGTCGTGCGGCCTCGCCCGCGGCCCCAGCAGCTCCCCCGCCACCAGCAGGAACAGCGCCTTCGCGCCGGCGAGGGCGGGCCGCAGCCCCTCCGGCGACGCGAGGTCGACGGTCACGTGACGTACACCGGCGGGCAGCCGGTCGTCCGCGGGGGCCCGGCGTGAGAGGGCCGTCACGGGTTCGCCCGCCGCCGCCAGTGCCCGTACGAGAGGGCGTCCGACGTTCCCGGTGGCCCCTGTCACTGCGATCATTTCCGGCTCCGTTCCGGTCCGTTGGTCAACGACCCGGCGAAGCTAACACCGTGGATATAGTAGGTACCTACAGGATAGTGACTATCCCTCAAGCCTCAGGAAGCCACCCGGGAGCCGCCATGAACGCCGAGACCGCGCACCGCGACGCCGCCCCCGGCCCGACCCCTCGCGAAGGCCCCTCGCGCACCGCCGACCCGGCGCTCGCCTGCCCCATCGGCCCGGTCGTGGACCTCGTCTTCAGCCGCTGGACGACACCGGTGCTCTGGAGCCTGCACGCCCACGGCCGGCAGCGGTTCGTCGAACTGCAGCGCCGGGTCGGCGGGATCACCCCGAAGGTGCTGACGCAGCGCCTGCGCCAACTGGAGCGCGACGGACTGGTGATCCGCACCTACCACCCGGAGGTCCCGCCACGGGTCGAGTACGAGATCAGCGAGCTGGGGCGCAGCCTGGCGCCCCTGTTCGCGACGCTCGCACGCTGGTCGGACGCCCACCTGGACGAGGTGGAACAGGCGCGCGCGGCGTACGACGGCCCGATGCCCTGAGGAGCGGCCGACCTCCCACAACAGTTCTGACGGTTCATCAGTATTGAAAGTTCCGGTCCCGGCCGTTACGTTCCGCTCACTCGCCGACACAAGGGAGTGTGGTCGTATGGCCGAGGTCTCCGCACAGGCCCGCATCGCGGCTCCGGCCGAGAAGGTCTGGCGCACCCTCACCGACTTCAGCTCGCACACACAGTGGAGCACCACGCACACCGGCTTCCCCGACGGCGGTCCGGAGCCGCTGGAGACGGGCGCGACCTACCGGGAGAACATGAAGCTGATGGGCTTCCCGGCCGAGGTGAACTGGGAGGTCACGTCCGTGGACCCCGGGCGGGGGTTCGAGATCGCCGGCAAGGGCCCGATGGCCGTGGACCTGCTGACCCGCTACAGCCTCACGCCGGACGGCGACCAGACCGACGTCCGCATCGACGGCGCCTTCAACGGCGCGGCCGTCGCCCTCATGGCGGGCAAGCTCAAGGACACCGCCACCGCCGCGCTCAACGAGTCGCTGCGCAAGCTCGCCGGTCTCGTCGAGTAGCCCGGGACGGCCCGGAAACCGGGGACCGCAGGCCGCGTGGTCGCCGCGGTCCCCGGCACCCGCCGCCTAACGCAGCACCGCGTCGGCGCTCTTGTCCCCCACCGTGAAGGTGTACGTCCCGCGCTCGACCCGCCGTGTCCCCGCGCCGTCGATGTCGCCCGGCGTCACGGCGAGCGCGCCGCGCGCGAAGTCGAGCCGCACGGTCCGCTTCTCGCCCGCCTTCAGGTGCACCTTGGTGAAGACGACCAGCTTGCGCGCCGGCCACAGCACCTCGCTGACCGCCCGTGACGCGTAGACCGGGACCACCAGGTCGCCGTCCCGCGCGCCGGTGTTGGAGACGGTCACCTTGACGCCCTTGGCGTCGGCGGTGAGGGCGTCGTAGGCGTACGTCGTGTAGGACAGGCCCGACCCGAAGGGGTAGAGCGCGTCGTACGACGACTCCAGGCCGCCGTTCGTGCCCGGCAGCTGCTGGTAGTACATGGGCTCGTTGCCGATGTCCTTCGGCCAGGAGACCGGCAGCCGCCCGCTCGGGTTGACCTTGCCGAACAGCACGTCGGCGACGGCACCGCCGCCCTCGGTGCCGGGCAGCCAGGACATCACCAGGCCGTCGGTGCCGGCCGCGTCGCCCAGGACCAGCGGACGGCCCGCGACGACCACGGTGACGACCGGCTTGCCGCTCGCCTTCAGCGCCTTGACCAGCGCCTGCTGGTCGGCCGACAGTTCGGGCCGCGGGCTGTCCGCGGCGCCCTCGGCGGCGGCCTTCTCGCCGACCACGACGACGGTCAGGTCCGCGTCCTTGGCCTGCGCCACCGCGTCGTCCGCGGTCGCGGCCCGTACGACCTCGGTGCCGGAGGGGGCCGCCGCGCGGATGCCCTCCAGGATGGTCGTCCCGGGCAGTTCGACGCCCTCGGGCACGCCCTGCCAGCCGATCGTCCATCCGCCGGCCTGGTCGTTGATGTCGTCCGCGTACGAGCCCGCCACCACGATGCGCCTGGCGTCCGCGCGCACCGGCAGCACGCCGCCCTCGTTGCGGAGCATCACCTGCGACTCGGCCGCGGCCTGCCGCGCGAGGGCGGCGTCCGCACCGAGCACCGCCTTGTCGGCCTTGGCGGGGTCGACGTAGGGGTGCTCGAAGAGGCCGAGCTCGAACTTCATGCGCAGGATGCGCCCGACGGCCTCGTCGATGCGCCGCGTCGGGACCAGCCCGCGGTCGACGGCCGTCTTCAGGCCGGTGCTCCACTCCTTGGCGAAGTACGGCTCCATCGCCATGTCGAGGCCCGCGTTGACGGCGAGGGCGATCGCCGCCGGGTAGTCCGCGGCGATCTTGTACCGGGTCTGGAGGGCGCGTACGTCCTCCCAGTCGCTGACGGTGACGCCCTTGAAGCCCCACTGCTGCCGGAGCACCTTCGTGAGCAGGTACGTCGACGCGGTGGCCGGTACGCCGTTGACAGCACCGGAGTTGACCATCACGGTCTTGGCGCCGGCCTGGACCGCCTGCCGGTAGGAGGGCAGGAGGGTGTCCTGGAGGTAGCGGACGGAGACGTCGGCGGGGACGCGGTCGTGGCCGTTGGAGGGCTCGGAGTAGCCGCCGTAGTGCTTGACGCTGGCGGCGACGCGCTTGGAGCCGCCGGCGTGCTCGATGCCCGTCACGGCGGAGGCGGCCAGGGTGCCGGCGAGCAACGGGTCCTCGCCGTAGGTCTCGTAGTAGCGGCCCCACCGCTGGTCGCGGGCGAGGTCGGCGACGGGGGCGAAGTTCCAGTCGATGCCGGTGGCGGCGACGGCCCGCGCGGTGGCCGCGGCGGAGTCCTTCACCGTGCCCGGGTCCCAGGTGGCGCCGAGGCCGATCTGGTGCGGGAAGACGGTGGCGCCGAGCACGTTGTTGTGCCCGTGGACCGCGTCCACGCCGTACAGGACGGGGATGTGCAGGCGCGTGTTGGTGACCGCGTACTTCTGGACGGCGTTGACCATCTTCGCCCAGTCCTGGGGCGTGTTCCTGGCCGGGGTCATGCCGCCGCCGGAGATCACCGAGCCGACGGGGTAGTCGGCGAGCACGGTCTTCATGCAGCTCTCGTTGAGCTCACCGCCGCTCCACTCGCAGTCGCCCTGGATGCGGGCGACCGCGACCTGGTCCATCTGACCGATCTTCTCCTGCAGGGTCATGCGCCCCAGCAGGTCCTTGACGCGCAGTTCGACGGGCGCGCCGGCCCGGGTGTAGACGGGCCCGTCGGCGCGGGCGGGGACGGAGGCGACCGCGGCGGCGCAGGCGGCCGCGGTCGAGAGGACGAGGAGGTTCCGCCACCGGTTGCGGTTTCTCCACCGGTCGCGGGTGAGGCGTGCGCGCGGTTCGTTCGTTGGCATAGCAGGCATCCCGTTCCTGTCCGGGCCCTTCCGGGCACTGGCCGTAAACGTTTCCGGCTGCTGTCGCACCCGACAGACTGACGCTGACATGACATATCGTCAAGACTGTGACCGTGCTGCGAACCCATGAGGACCCCTCGTCCGCACCCCCGCCCGGGACCGGCCCCGCGATCACCCTCCGGGAGCTCGCCCGGCGCAGCGGGGTGTCCACCGCGACCGTCTCGCGCGCGCTCAACGACCGGGCCGAGGTCAGCCAGGCCACCCGTGAGCGCATCCGGCGGCTGGCCGGCGAACTGGGCTACGCGCCCAACGAGCCCGCCCGCACCCTGGTGCGGCGCCGTTCCGACACCATCGGCCTGCTGTGGGACACCGGACACGAGTCGCGCGGCCTCCACCACCCCTTCCTGCAGGGCCTGCTGAGCTCGGTGCGCACCGCCCTGTCCGACGCGGGCTACCACCTCATGCTGCTCACCACGGCCGGGCCCGAGGACCCGCAGACGACGTACGTCCAGGCCGTGCGACGGCACAGCCTGGAGGGCGTGATCGCGATGGGCCGGCCCGCCGACGACCGCGCCCTGCGCGCCCTGGCGGCCTCGGGCGTCCCCTGCGCCGGTCTCGACGTCGCCCTGGACGGCCCGCGCACGGTCGGCGTCGCCTCCGACAACCCCGGCGGAGCGGAGGCGGCCGTCGCCCACCTGCACTCCCTCGGGCACCGCCGGATCGCCACCGTCACCGGCCCGCCGGAACTCACCCCCGCCGCCGAGCGGCTGGCCGGTTACCGCACCGCCTGCGCACGCCTCGGGCTGGCGGTGCCGGAGGAGTACGTCGTCGCGGGGGACTTCTTCCTGGACAGCGGGCGCCGGGCGGTCCGGCGGCTGCTCGCCCTGCCCGAGCCGCCGACGGCGCTGTTCGCCGCGGGCGACATGATGGCGATCGGCGCCCTGCACGCAGTCGCCGACGCGGGGCTGTCCGTCCCCGGGGACCTGGCGGTCGTCGGCTTCGACGACATCGACGCGGCCACCCTCGTGCGCCCCGCGCTCACCACGGTCGCCCAGGACCACCGCGCCCTCGGCACCGCGGCCGTCGCGGCACTGTGCGAGCTGCTCGACCCGCAGGCCGTCCGCCCGCTCCCGCCGCGCGTCCTGCCGACGCGGCTGGTCGTCCGCGGGACCTGCGGGGCCGGGCCCGGGGCGGGCACGGGCTCCTGACCGGACGTCACTCATAGGTGGACAGTGCGGCATTGATCCGTTGTGCCCGGGTACGGTACCGCTTGCCCCGGCCAGGCCGGGCCGGGCCGACGGACCGACAGGGGAGCCCCGCCCATGCAGATCGCCCGTACCGCCGCAGCGCTCGCGCTCACCGTCCTCGCCGCCGCCACCGCGACGGCCTGCGATCCCGCCGACGGTGGCACCGTCGGCGATGGCCGGCCCCCCGCGAGCGCTGCGGCCACGGCCGGACCGGCCGACCTTCCCTCGTTCGCCGGCATGGGCCTGCAGGCCGCCCAGGACAAGGCCCAGACGCTGGGCTTCTACCACTTGGACTCGCACGACGCGCTGGGCCGCGGCCGCGAGCAGATCTGGGACCGCGACTGGAAGGTGTGCTTCCAGCGCCCGGCCCCGGGAAGCCGGACCACCACCGTCACCGTCGACTTCGGCGCCGTGAAGCTCGAGGAGTCCTGCCCCGCCCGGGACGCTCCCCCGCCCGCCTCGGCGGGCGCCACGATGCCCGACCTCACCGGCACGTCCCTGAAGGTGGCCCGCACGACGCTCACCGCCTCGACCGGCATCACGGCGGAGGACGCCTCCGGGCAGGACCGTTTCATCCTCATGGAGAGCAACTGGAAGGTGTGCTCGCAGTCGCCCGTCGCCGGCACCGGGCTCACGGGGCAGCCGGTGGTCTTCAAGGCCGTCAAGTTCGGCGAGGCCTGCCCGTAACCCGCAGGCACGGCACGGGACACGCCGCCGGCCCGGGACGCACACGTCCCCCGGCGCCGGGGCCGGCAGGGGGAGTACAAAGGGGGGGGGGGACAGGTGTGGGTGGTTGGGGGCGCGGTGTAACCCGGAAGCGCCGGGTAAAC
>NZ_JBHWGA010000009.1:0-25419 GCF_042733315.1 Streptomyces sp. NPDC059718 | reverse complement strand
GGCGCGCCCCTCCCAAAACCCCTGCCCCCGGGCCGCGCCCCCCCCCGCGGCCCCCCCCCCCCCGCCCCCGCGCCCCGCGGCGCCGAGAGGGTCAGTCCTCGTCGGCGAGGATCAGGTAGAGCTTCTTGCGGGCCTCGTTGACCACGGTCAGCGCCTTGTCACGCTGCTCGGGCGTACCGGTCGCCCAGACCTGCCGGAAGGCGTCGACCAGGCCGGCGCCCGCCTTGCGGATCTCGTTCATGGCCTCCCAGTCGATGCCGCGCCCGGCCTCCTCCCAGGGGGCGTCGGGCCCCGCCTCGGCCTCGGCACGGCCGGCCTCGGTGAGCGTGAAGAGCTTCTTGCCGCCCTCCGACGCACTGCTGATCAGGCCCTCGTCCTCCAGCAGTTGCAGCGTCGGGTAGACCGAGCCGGGGCTCGGCTTCCACGCGCCGCCGCTGCGCTCGGCGATCTCCTGGATCATCTCGTAGCCGTGCATGGGCCGGTCGGCCAGCAGCGCCAGGATCGAGGCGCGCACGTCGCCGCGCCGCGCCCGGCCCCGCGGACCTCCCCTGCCGCCCCGCCCGCCATGCCACGGCCCGGGCCCCCAGGGCCCGCCGCCGAACGGCGGCCCGAACGGGCCGAACGCCGCGCGCCGCCCCTCCTCCTCGTGGTCGCCGCGGCCGTGATGGCCGGGCCCAAAGTGTCCATGTCCATGGGAACGCATGGTGACGCTCCTTCCATCATCGTACGGTCGCGATACCTCAACGATATATCGGTAACAGTCGCGAGGCAAGGCCCTCCCACCTGCGGCGCAGGTGTCCTGTCTCAGCGAAGATGCACCGGTCTCACCGAAGATTGACGACCGGCCTGTGCGTCTCATCGAAGTTTCACCAGATGGGGCCGACCAGTCGGGCCCTGAATGATGGCGGCAGCGCGCCGAGAGCGACTGGACGGTCAAGAGTGACCCCTGTGCAGGGCTCGCTAGGCTCACGGCATGTCTGACGATCTCGGTTTCACGTGCTCGTGCTGCGGCGAGCACCACGCAGAGCTCCCCATGAGCTACTCGACGATGGCCCCGGACGTGTGGGATCACAGCTTCGAGAGTGATCCGGACAGCATGCTGTCGTCCGACCAGTGCGTGATCAAGGGCCAGCACTTCTTCGTCAGGGGCCTGATCGAGATACCCGTGATCGGCAGCCAGGACGTGTTCTCCTGGGGCGTCTGGGTCTCACTGAGTAAGGACAACTTCGCCCGTGCCCTTGAGGTGTGGAACACGGAGGGCCGCGAGGCCGAGAAGCCGTATTTCGGCTGGCTCAGCACCGAGCTCGCGCTCTATCCCGAGAGCACGACCAACCTGAAGACGAACGCCCACACTCGACCGGTCGGCGAGCGGCCCTTCATCGAGCTGGAGCCCACCGACCACCCGCTCGCCGTCGAACAGCGCACCGGGATCACGCAGGACCGCGTGCGTGCGATCGCCACGGCGGTGCTCCACCCGGCCTGACTGGCCGCGTCGGCGAGCCCCGTCAGGGCGTTGCAGGCTTGCGGGCCAGGAGGCAGGCGTGCGGTCTGTTCACGCGTCCGCCGGGCTCCTGCTCCAGCCTCGCGGTGACGACGAGTCCGGCCTGCTCCAGCAGGCCGACCGTGCGGTCCAGGGGCAGGAGGTACGACTCGTAGGACACCGGACGGCCATAGCCGTGGGTCGGCTGCAGCCGCTCATTGCCGACATAGTCTCCCCAGAGCAGGTAGCCGCCGGGCGCGAGCGTGCGGTGGAACTCGGCGAACACATCCGGCAGCCACTGCGGGGGCGTGTGATGGGTGGAGTACCAGGCCAGGATGCCGCCGAGCTCGTCGTCCCTCATCTCCAGCGCGGTCATCGAGCCCTCGGTGAACCGCAGGTCCGGATAGGCGTGCCGGGCCAGCCCGATCATCTTCGGCGACAGATCGACGCCGAAGACGGGCACCCCCAGCCCGGCCAGGTGCGCCGTCACGCGGCCGGGGCCGCATCCCAGGTCCGCGACCGGCCCCGGACCGGCCGTCCGCACCAGTTCGGCAAACCCCGCCAGCATCGCGCGCGACAGCGGGTCCATCTCGGCCGGAGGCGGGACGCGCTCGACGTAATCGGCGGCGACCGTGTCGTACGACTCGCGGACGGTGGTCAGAAAGGAGGGCTCGGCCATGCGGGCGACCCTAGACCGGGCAACTGACGGACCATGGCGCGCCCTTCGGCTGACCTGCGCGGCCTCCACCGCTGCCGGCACCCAGCCCTCACACCACGCCGGTGATCGTTTGCGGTCACGGCGCTACATCACAGTTCCGCCTACTGCGACCGCCCGCATGGTCGCCGCGGAGTTCGCCCGGTTCCTGGGACTGCCGGCCCGTCCCCGGTCGAACATCGCCGACATCATCGAGGCCGCGGCTGTGACCCTGGGTGGCCGCACATCTCGGTTGATCTGGACCCTGGCATATGAATACTGGCTGTCGTCCCAGTTGATCTGGTCTGCCTCCGGCGTCTCGACTTGGACCAGTGGAAGGGCCTGCGAGAATGACCATGCACGATGACCAAGTGGACGTGACCACCGAAACCGTCGCGACCTTGGTCCAGGAACAGTTCCCTCAGTGGACCGGCAAGGCGATCCGACTCCTGTCGTCGACCGGGACGGTCAACGCCATCTTCCGCATCGGGAACGACCTCTCTGCGCGTTTCCCTCTGCGTCTGGCCGATGCCGCCCAGGCGCTGGCGGTTCTGGAACAGGAAGCCCGGGCGAGCGCGGAGCTGGCGCAGGTGTCCCGGTTCCCCGCCCCGGAACCCGTCGCCGTGGGACAGCCTGGAGCGGGTTATCCCATGCCGTGGTCGGTCCAGACATGGCTGCCGGGAACGGTGGCCTTTGATGCCGACCCGAGTGGGTCGGACGCTTTTGCCGAGGACCTTGCGGCCTTCATCGCAGCCCTCCGGGAGGCCGAGACGCTGGGGCGGCTTTTCAGCGGCGAGGGCCGTGGCGGCGTTCTCGCCCACCACGACGATTGGATGGCGAAGTGCTTCGAGGAGAGCAAGGGGCTGCTCGACGTGCCCCGGCTGCGCCAAGCGTGGAGCCACTTCCGGGAGTTGCCACGCACGGGTGCCGACGTGATGAGCCACGGTGACTTGATTCCCGGCAATGTCCTGGTCGCGGGAGACCGGCTCGGCGGCGTACTCGACACCGGCGGCTTCGGCCCGGCCGACCCCGCGCTGGATCTGGTCAGTGCCTGGCACCTGTTGCAGCCGGGCCCGCGGGAAGTGCTCCGGCAGACACTGGCCTGCGACGATCTGGAGTGGGAGCGCGGCAAGGCATGGGCGTTCGAACAGGCGTTGGGTGTTGTCTGGTACTACGTCGAAAGCAATCCGGCGATGAGCAGAATGGGGCGCCGGACACTCGACCGCATTCTGGGGTCGATGGAGTGATGTCGTCACCCGGAAGCCCGGGATCCCGCTCAGGAACGTGCCGTTGAGGGCTCCGCGAGGTCGCTGAACCAGTGGAGCCCAGCCCGGTGTTCCCCGCCTCGGCCCCGGAGCGTCGGACGCCCTGCCTCCACGGGATGCAACGAGTGGCCCAGCGGGCCGGGTACGCCGCCGTCAAACCTCGTCGTCCTCGCCAGCCGCCGGGTCAGAAACTCACCACGGCTGCGGTCACCCTTCGGTGAGACCGGTCAGCGGCGTCGCACGCCCCATGCCGGTGCGCGCGGTTACGAGGCCAGAAGCGAGGTCGCAGTGAGCGGACTCCCGTAAGAGGACCGCTACGGCGCAGGTCGCTTCCTCGGGTGAGCACCGCGCACGGTGCAGTGGCCGAACCCGAAGGCCGGGGCGGATGTCACGTGCACAGGCGGATCAGCCATAATGCCCGCCGTGGAGCAGAGCAGAGGTTCGAACATCCCGCTCGTACAGGCCGCCGGCATCGATCCGGCACACGTCCCCGGCATCCTGGGGCCGGAACCGGATGGAGACGACAGGACCGAGGCCGCGGCCTCCGAGACCGACAGTGCGTCCGACGCCGCGGCTGACGTGACGACCGATGCCGGGCCGTCGCCCGCCGCGGCCGCGGAAGAGTCCGCCGCCGACACCGATGACGACGCCGAAGTTGACGACGCCGAAGTCACCGAAGGCTCCGGTGAGGGCCCGGTGTTCGAGGCGGCGGACCGCAGGGGGGCGATCCGGGTGGACCGGGACGGCCTCACTTTCCGGCTGGACGACATCGAGGCCGAGTTCAGTTGGACAGAGATCGGCGCGGTCGAGGTCGACGTCCCCAAGTGGGGGCATCGCTTCGGCGTCACGGTCTACCTGTCCCCGCGCCGCTGGTTCGAGACGTGGGTCGACGCGCCCAGCCGACACCGGCTGCGGGCCTGGAGCGATGAGTTCGACGCCGTCCTCGACGTCTACTTCGATGCCGACACCGAGAAGCACGACTCCGCGGAGTACTAGGGGTTGATTCCAGCCGTCGGTTGGGGCTGGTGTTGAGCGTGGTAGTGGGTCTCGTGCTCGTGGGGTGGAACGCTGCCGACGCAGTGTGGAGACGCTGGTCAGCGGTGGCGAGTGCGACGTTGGCCAGGCACCGTCAGGGGCGCCGGGGCGCCGGGCGTCGACGTTCTCGCCCGGGCCGTCGTGCGCTGCTTCGACGAGGTCGCGAAGGTCCACGGTGCCGACGGCTACCGGAACGCCTGGGGCAGAAAGTTCCCGCGGACCGAGCTGGAAGCCCTCCGGCGGCTGTGGCGCGAGCGCGCCTCGTCGACGGCACGATGACCAAGGGCCGCAACGGCAAAGGCGAGGAGCACCGCTCCTCGCCACTGTCAACGTATAGCGCATGGGGGGCCTTGCGGCAAGGCCCCCGTCGTGCCGCAGAATCACCGCCCTGAGTCAGAACCTGCGGGGATGGGTGTGTTGATGATCGACGTCATCGTCGTCGGCGGCGGGCCGACCGGCCTGATGCTGGCCGCCGAGCTGCGGCTGCAAGGTGTGCACGCGCTCGTGCTGGAGAAGGAGGCCGAGCCGAGCGTGCAGACCCGCTCGCGCGGGCTGCACGTACGCAGCGTGGAGGTGATGGACCAGCGCGGTCTGCTGGAGCGGTTCCTCGCGCACGGCGAGAAGTTCACGGTCGGCGGTTTCTTCGGCGGCCTCGGGAAGCGGTGGCCCGACGGACTGGACACCGCCCACTCGTACGTCCTCGCCATCCCGCAGCCGGTCACCGAGCGCCTGCTGGCCGAGCACGCCGGCGAGCTCGGCGTGGAGATCCGGCGTGGCTGCGAACTGGCCGGGCTGAGCCAGGACGACGACGGGGTGACCGCCGAGCTGGCCGACGGGACGCGGCTGCGCTCGCGCTACCTCGTCGGGTGCGACGGAGGACGCAGCACCGTGCGCAAGCTGCTCGGCGTCGGCTTCCCCGGCGAGCCCTCCCGGGTCGAGACGCTGCTGGGCGAGATGGAGGTGGCCGCGCCCCCGGAGGCGGTGGCCGCCGTGGTGGCCGAGGTCCGCAGGACGCAGGGGCGGTTCGGCGTCATCCCCGAGCCCAGCGGGCGGCACTGTCTCATCGTGCCCGCGGACGGGGTGGCCGAGGACCGTGCGGCGCCGGCCTTCGAGGAGTTCAAGGAGCGGCTGCGGGCGGTCGCCGGCACCGACTTCGGCGTGCACTCGCCGCGCTGGCTCTCCCGCTTCGGCGACGCCACCCGGCAGGCGGAGCGCTACCGGGTGGGCCGGGTGCTGCTCGCCGGCGACGCGGCGCACGTCCACCCGCCGACCGGCGGGCAGGGGCTGAACCTCGGCATCCAGGACGCGTTCAACCTCGGCTGGAAGCTCGCCGCCGCGGTGAACGGCTGGGCGCCGGAGGCGCTGCTGGACAGCTACCACGCCGAACGGCACCCGGTGGCCGCCGCCGTGCTGGACAACACCCGCGCGCAGATGCACCTGCTGTCCACCGAGCCGGGTCCGCAGGCCGTGCGCCGGCTGCTGGCGGAGCTGATGGACTTCGAGGAGGTGAACCGGCACCTGATCGAGAAGATCACCGCTATCGGGATCCGGTACGACTTCGGCGAGGGCCACGACCTGCTCGGCCGGCGGCTGCGGGACGTGGAGCTGAAGCGGGGGCGGCTGTACGACCTGACGCGCGCCGGCCGCGGCCTGCTGCTGGACCGGACGGGCGGGCTGTCGGTGGCCGGTTGGGAGGACCGGGTCGACCACGTCGTCGACGTCGCCGAGGAACTGGACGTCCCCGCGGTGCTGCTGCGGCCGGACGGCCACGTCGCCTGGGCCGGCGAGGACCAGCGGGAGCTGCTCGGCGTCCTCCCCCGGTGGTTCGGCGCCGCCGCCCACTGACCACCAGCGCGCCCGGCGCCCAACTGCCACGCGGCCACCGCACCGCCCGCCCCCACCCGGCACCCGGGGGCAGGTCACGCGGCCGCTGGGCTCCGCCCTGGGCCGGGTCAGGAGTCCGTCACCAGGGGGTATCACGTTCCGCCGACGCGGAGTTGCCGAAGGTGACGGCCCGGCCGGGTGGCGTCTGCGGTCCCCGGGCCCGAGACTGCGAGTACGACACACACACCCGATGCCGGACCCAGGACACACCCACAGCTTCCGGATCGCTCGCTCGGACGTTGGCCGAGGCGGTGTCGCCTCGGTGCTCAGCTCGACCGCACGTGGTCCCCACCTCTCATGGAGCCGCCATGGCGGACATCCCGGTCGACGTCCTGACCCCCGATCCCGACGAGTCCTCTGCCACCGACCGCGAACGGATCCTCGCCGAGGTGCTGGCGCCGGTCGTGCAGGCCGAGCACGTCCCGCTCGACGGCAACTTCTTCACCGACCTCGGCGCGGACTCCATGGTGATGGCCCGCTTCTGCGCGCGGCTCAGGAAGCGCCAGGACATGCCGTCCGTCTCGATCAAGGACGTCTACCGCCATCCGACCGTCAGGAGCCTGGCGGCGGCCCTCGCGGAAGCCCCGCCGCCGGCTGCCGGGCCGGCCGCCGCCTCCCCGGTGGCGGCGCCGTACGGACCGGGCACGCCGGGGAGCCGGTCCGGTACGCCGCGTTACGTGCTGTGCGCGACGCTGCAACTGCTGTTCTTCCTCGCCTACTCCTATGCCGCGGCGCTCGTCTTCGCGGGCGGCGTGGAGTGGATCGCGGACGGTTCGGGGCTGCTCGGCACCTATCTGCGGGCGGTCGTGTTCGGGGCCGTCGTCTTCCTCGGGGTGTGCGTGCTGCCCATCGCGGCCAAGTGGGTGCTCGTCGGCCGGTGGCGCCCACGGGAGATCCGCCTCTGGAGCCTGGCGTACGTCCGCTTCTGGTGCGCCAAGACGCTCATCCGGGCGAACCCGCTGGCACTGTTCGCCGGGTCCCCGCTCTACTCCCTCTACCTGCGGGCGCTCGGCGCGAAGGTCGGACGCCGCGTCACGATCCTCAGCCGTCACGTACCGGTCTGCACCGACCTGCTCACCGTCGGCGACGGCACGGTGATCCGCAAGGACGTCTTCCTCAACTGCTACCGGGCGCAGTCCGGGGTGATCCGCACCGGGACGGTCACCCTCGGCAGGGACGTGCTGATCGGCGAGGCGACGGTGCTCGACATCGGGACCGCCATGGGCGACGGCACCCAGCTCGGGCACGCCTCCTCGCTGCACGCCGGCCAGGCCGTGCCCGACGGCGAACGCTGGCACGGGTCACCGGCCCAGCCGGCCGAGGTGGACCACCGCTGCTCCGCCGGCCCCGTCCGCTGCGGCGCCGTCCGCAGGGCCGCCTACTCGGCGACCCAGGTGCTGACGGCCCTGATCGTGTACGTCCCCCTGGCCGTCGGCGGCGCCGTCCTGGTGGTCGCCGCGGTCCCGCAGTTCGAGGCGCTGCTGCGACCCGGGCCCACGGCGCTGACGAGCTGGACGTTCTACGCCGACGCCCTGGCCGCGTCCGCGATCTTCTTCTTCGGCGCCGTCGTCGTCGGGGCCCTGCTGTCCGTGAGCGTCCCGCGCGTGCTGGGCCTCCTCGTCCGGCCGGACACGGACTACCCCCTGTTCGGCTTCCGTTACGGGGTGCACCGGGCCGTCGGCTTCCTCACCAACCGGCGCTTCCACAAGGTCCTGTTCGGCGACAGCTCGGCGATCGTCCCCTACCTGAGCCGCCTCGGCTACGACCTGGGCGACGCCGAGCAGACCGGCTCCAACTTCGGCCTCACGGTGCGGCAGGACACCCCCGGTCTCACCAGCGTCGGCAGGGGGACGATGATCGCCGACGGGCTGTCGGTCATCAACACCGACTACACCGGCACGTCCTTCCGGACGTCACGGGTGACGATCGGCCCGCACAACTTCCTGGGCAACCACATCGCCTTCCCCGCCCGCGGCAGGACCGGTGACAACTGCCTCCTGGCCACGAAGGTGATGGTCCCGCTCGACGGGGAGGTCCGCGAAGGCGTGGGGCTGCTCGGCTCGCCCAGCTTCGAGATCCCCCGGTCCGTCCTGCGGGACAGCAGGTTCGACCACCTCAAGGACGGCGCGACCTTCCGGCGCCGCCTGGCGGCGAAGAACAAGCACAACGCCGCCACCATGGCCCTGCACCTGATGTCGCGGTGGCTGTTCTTCTTCTCGGTCGCGCTGGTGGTGTCGGTCGCCGCGGACCTGTACGCCACGCTCGGCCCGGCGGTGATCGCGCTCGCCAACGTCCTCACGGTGCTGTTCGCCGTCGCCGACATGATGCTGACCGAGCGCGCCACCGCGGGCCCGGGCGGTCTGCGGCCGCTGTACTGCTCGATCTACGAGCGTCCCTTCTGGCGGCACGAGCGCTACTGGAAGATCACCAACCCGACCGAGGCGATCGCGGTCCTCAACGGCACGCCCTTCAAGACCGTCGTCTGGCGGCTGCTCGGCGTCCGGATCGGCAGCCGGGTCTTCGACGACGGCTGCTACGTGCCGGAACGGTCCCTCGTCGCCATCGGCGACGAATGCGTCCTCAACGAGGGCACCCGGATCCAGTGCCACTCGCAGGAGGACGGCACCTTCAAGTCCGACCGCACCACGCTGGGCAGCCGTTGCACCGTCGGCGTGGGCGCCCTCGTCCACTACGGCGTCACGATGGGCGACGGGGCGGTCCTCGCGCCCGACTCCTTCCTGATGAAGGGCGAGGAGGTCCCGGAGCGGGCCCACTGGGGCGGCAACCCGGCCCGGGAGATGCGCGGCACCGTGGCCGGCGCTCCCGGCTGAAACCGCCCCGCGGGAACGCTCGCGCCCCCGCTCGTCTCCACAGTCCTGTAGTTTCCTCAGGGTCGTCACCACGGGCGCCCCGCGCCCCGTCCCATCGGAGGGAACCGGCACGATGTTCGGCCTCAGCGAACTCGCCCTGCTGCTCATCGTGGTCATCGTCCTGATCGGCATCAGGAAGCTCCCCGGCCTCGTTCGCTCCGCCGGGAAGGCCACCCGCATCCTCAAGAGCGAGGCCGCGGCCATGAAGGCGGACGACGACCCGTCCGCCGACGGACCCGCCCCGCGCGTCATCCGGGCGTCCCCCGGGGACGTGACCCGCAGGACCGACGAGGTGGACGGCACCGGGCGCTGAGCCTCCACCGGCCGTCGAGCGCGCGGTCGCGGACGCCTGCTTGACGGCCGTGCGAACATCGCCTTGTACGGACCGCCGGGTGAGGGGCAGGGGGAGCCGTGACCGGGTTCGAGATCGCGCTGGTCATCCTCGCGGGCGGTTATGTCACCGGAGGTGCCTACGACCGGCTGAGGAAGGCCGCGACCGAGCGGCGCAAGGCCCGGCAGCAGGAGCTGAACGGGCCGCAGCCGGTGTGCGGTTGCGGGCACCACCTCGCCTACCACGACGCGCGAGAGGGCCTGTGCTACGCCTCCGTCCCGGCACCGTCCGGCCGCAAGGACGAGTCCGGCGACAAGGACGAGGACGAGGCCCGGCGGTGTCCGTGCCGGCGGTACGCCGGCCCGGAACCGCTGGCGACCCTGTACGCGCCGGAGATCGCCGCGCCGCCCGCGGAACGTCCCCGGCCCGACGCCGCCGGGTAGCGGCTCAGGCCGCCTCCTCGACCGCCGTGGCCGGCCCGACGAGCTCCTCGAGGACGTCCTCCATCGTGACGTAGCCGAGCAGCGTGCCGTCGTCCCCGGTGACCGCGGCGAGGTGGGTGCCCGCGGCCCGCAGGGCGGTGAGCGTGTCGTCCAGCGGGGTGGTGGGGCGGAGCCGGATGACGGGGTGGAAGGCGCTCCGGGGGTAGGGACGGTCGCGCTCGGCGGCGCCGAGGGTGTCCTTGATGTGGAGGTAGCCCAGGACGCCGCCGTCGGCGCCGGTGACCGGCAGGCGGGAGTAGCCGGACGCGGCGGCGGTCCGCTCCAGCTCGTCCGGGGTGACCCGCTCACCGACGGTGACCATGCGGCCGGCCGGTACGAGGATCTCGCCCACCGGACGGCTGCCGAGTTCCAGGGCGTCGCGCAGGCGCTCCCCGCCCGTGCCGTCGAGCAGGCCGGCGGCGCTGGAGTCCTGGACCAGGCGGGCCAGTTCGTCGTCGGTGAAGACGGCCGCGACCTCGTTCTTCGGCTCGACGCGCAGCAGCCGCAGCAGGGCGTTGGCAAAGGCGTTGATACCGAAGACCACCGGGCGCAGCGCGCGGGTGACGGCCACCAGCGGCGGGCCGAGCAGCAGCGCGGCGCGCTCGGGTGCGGCGAGCGCGATGTTCTTGGGCACCATCTCGCCGACCAGCATGTGCAGGTAGGTGGCGGCGGTCAGGGCGATCACGAACGAGATCGGGTGCACCAGCGCGTGCGGGACGTGCGCGGCCTCGAAGGCCGGCTCCAGCAGGTGCGCGATGGCGGGCTCCGCGACCGCGCCCAGCACCAGCGAGGAGACGGTGATGCCCAGCTGCGCGGTGGCCAGCAGGGCGGACAGGTGTTCCAGACCCCACAGCACGGTGCGGGCGCGGTTGTCGCCTCCTTGCGCGCGCGGCTCGATCTGGCTGCGCCGTACGGAGATCAGGGCGAATTCGCCGCCCACGAAGAAGGCGTTCGTCAGCAGCGTGAGGGCGCCGACGGCGAGCTGCAGCGCGGTCATCGGGCGTCCTCCGGGATGCGTGCGACGCGGACCCGCTCCGCGACGTGGTGGTCGACGCTGAGCACGGTGAAGCGCCAGCCGTCGACCTCGGCGGCATCGCCCCGGGCGGGGATCCTGCCGAGGGTGGCGGCCAGCAGCCCGGCGACGGTCTCGTACGGGCCCTCGGACGCGGTGAGGCCGATGCCGGCGAGCTGGTCCATGCGGACGTTGCCGTCCGCCTCCCAGGACCCGTCGCCGGCGGGGGCGAGGTCGGGCCGCTGCTGGGGATCGTGCTCGTCGCGGACGTCGCCGACGACCTCCTCCACGACGTCCTCGACGGTGACGACACCGGCCGTGCCGCCGTACTCGTCGATGACGACGGCCATGGTGCGGCGGCTGCGCATCCGGTCCAGCAGCCGGTTCACGGGCAGGCTGTCGGGCACGAGCAGCGGCGCGGTGGCCAGCGCGCTCACGGGTGTGGTGGCGCGTTCCGCGGCCGGAAGGGCCAGGACGTCACGGATGTGGACGGTGCCGATGACCTCGTCGAGGCCGTCCCTGTACACGGGGAAGCGGGACAGCCCGGTGGACAGCGACAGGGCGGCGGCGTCGGCGGCGCTCGCGTGGGCCTCCAGGGCCCGTACGTCCACGCGCGGGGTCATGACGTTCTCCGCGGTCAGTTCGCTCAGGTGGAGCGTGCGGACGAAGAGCTCGGCGGAGTCGGGCTCCAGGACGCCCACGGCGGCGGAGTGGCGGGCCAGGGCCCGCAGCTCGTCCGGTGTGCGGGCGGAGGCCAATTCCTCGGCCGGTTCCAGGCCGAACCGGCGCACCAGACGGTTCGCGGCGTCGTTGAGGTGGTTGATCAGCGGCGAGAAGGCCGCGGTGAAGCCGCGTTGCGGCCCGGCCACCACCTTGGCGACGGCCAGCGGGCTGGAGATCGCCCAGTTCTTGGGCACCAGCTCGCCGATCACCATCAGCACCACGGTCGAGACGACGACACCCAGGACGGTCGCCGTCATGGACGCGGCGCCCTCGGGCAGGCCGGCGGCCTCGATGGGGCCGCTCAGCAGCACCGCAAGGGACGGTTCGGCGAGCATGCCGATGACCAGCGAGGTCACCGTGATGCCCAGCTGCGCGCCGGACAGCTGCAGCGTCAGCCGCCGCACGGCCTTGAGGGCGCCGTCCGCGCCGCGCTCACCGGCGGCCGCGGAACGTTCCAGCTCACCGCGCTCCACCGTGGTCAGGGAGAACTCCGCCGCGACGAACACCGCACAGGTCAGGGTCAGCAGCAGGGCCAGCAGGAGGAGCAGCACTTCGGTCACCGTGTCACCCCCGTTCCCACGCCTCGGCGGGCCTCTCGGGGTATGACACGGTCGGTACTCGGGGGATGGTCCATCGCGGGAACCGCGGCTCCTTCTCCGTGCTCGGTACGACGGGTTTCCCCCATGGTAAAGGAAGCGCAAAAGTCACGGTCGGCGGACGGGCCCCTGGTCACTGGCCGCCCCCACCCCTCACGACCGGCCGGAGACCGCTCGGCCATCAGGGCGTCTTGGGAACTTCTTTACCTGACGCGGTAGTTCTGCGGGTGGCCCGCAGGGTGCCGACGGCCGGCGGCACGGCCCGATCCACCGCGGGCCGCATCCCGCCCGTCTCCGGCCACTGCCACCGTACGACCTCATGTCGCGCACCTCTCCCGAGCGGCGCCGCCGCCGGGCCGCCGCCCCGACCATCCGTGGAGTCACCCCCCGATGTCCTGGTTCGAAGCCGCCGTCCTCGGCTTGCTGCAGGGGCTCACCGAGTTCCTGCCCGTGTCCTCCAGCGCGCACCTGCGCGTGTTCTCCGCCCTGGCCGGCTGGAAGGACCCGGGGTCCGCCTTCACGGCCGTGACGCAGCTGGGCACCGAGACGGCCGTGCTGATCCACTTCCGCCGCGACATCGTCTCGATCGTCAAGGCCTGGACGACGTCGCTCTTCGTGCCCGACCGGCGCAAGGACCCGAACGCCCGCATGGGGTGGTTCGTCATCATCGGGACGATCCCCATCGCGGTCCTCGGTGCGGTGTTCCAGCACAGCATCGAGACGTCACTGCGCGATCTGCGGATCACCGGCACCGTGCTGATCCTCTTCGGGCTGGTCCTCGCCGTGGCCGACCGCAGCCGGGCGATCCGCAACGCCAAGCCCATCACCGAGCTGACGCTCCCCCACGCCCTCGGCTACGGCTTCGCCCAGTCCCTCGCCCTCATCCCCGGCGTCTCCCGCTCCGGCGGCACCATCAGCGCGGGGCTCTTCCTCGGCTACAGCCGTGAGGCGGCGGCCCGTTACTCGTTCCTGCTGGCCATCCCCGCGGTGCTCGCGTCCGGCACCCTGGAGCTGTTCAAGATCGGCGACGGCGCCGCCCCCGCCTGGGGACCGACGCTGCTCGCCACCGGGATCGCCTTCGTCGTGGGCTACGCGGCCATCGCCTGGTTCCTCAAGTACGTCTCCACGCACAGCTTCACGCCGTTCGTGATCTACCGCGTGCTCCTCGGCGTACTGATCATCGCACTGGTCGCCGCCGGGGCGGTCGCACCGGGCGCGGGAGACGTGGGCTGACCGGCCTCCCGGTCCCCGCCCCGGTCCCCGGCTCAGTCCTCGTCGTCCGAGTCGCCGTGGCCCTGGTCGCCGTGGCCCTGGTCGCCGTGGCCGGCGGACGGCGTGCCGGCGCCGGGCGCGGGCCCGGTCCCCTGGGTCGGCGTCGCGCTCGGACCGGTGGTGGGGGTCTTCGCGGAGCTGCTCTCCGGCGAGAACAGGAGCATGCCGAGGAGCACCGCCACCGCGAAGGCCACCACCCCGGCGATGGCGCTCGCGACGCGGGGCCGGTAGCGGATGAACTCGCCGGGGCTGCGCCGCTGCGCCGGAGCCGCCCGCCGCCTCGACGCCGGCGCCGACCGCGCGGAGCGTGCCGCCGTCGGCCGCACCCGCGCTGCGGCACCGGCCTCGTGTCCCGCGACGTTCGGGGCGCCGTGCGACGGCACGGTGGCGGGCAGGGACACCGGGTGCGCGCGCCAGGCGTCGGTGCGGAACCAGTCGGCCACGTCCTGGGCCGTCGGCCGGTCCTCCGGTTGCTTGGCGAGGAGCCCGAGCAGGTACCCCTCGAAGGCGGCGGGCAGGTCGGCGCCCAGCTGGGAGGGCGGCACGGGCGCGCTGTCGATGTGCTGGTAGAGCAGGGCCGTGGCGCTGTCGCCCTGGAACGGCGTACGGCCCGTCAGCAGCTGGTACAGGACGCACCCGAGGGCGTAGACGTCGGAGGCCGGCCCCGCGGTCCGGCCCAGTGCCCGTTCGGGGGCGAGGTAGAGGCTGGTGCCGACGATCTGTCCGGTCATGGTGAGCGCGGCGGCCGGATCGTCGACGAACCGGGCGATCCCGAAGTCACCGATCTTGAGCGATCCGGCGGCGTCGAGCATCAGGTTGCCGGGCTTGATGTCGCGGTGGACGATGCCCTGCTGGTGGGCGGCCGCCAGACCCGCGGCCGCCTGCGCGGCGACGACCGCGACGTGTTCGGCGCCGAGCACGTGCCCTGCCTCCAGCAGCTGGCTCAGGCTGTCGCCCTCGACCAGTTCCATGACGAGGAAGAACCGCCCGTCCCAGGAACCGAAGTCGAAGACCGCCACGACGTGCGGGTGACCCAGGCGCGCCGCCGTCTGCGCCTCCAGCCGGAACCGCGCGGCCGCCGAGGCGTCGGAACCGTCGCCCAGCAGGAGCTTCACGGCGACGGGACGTCCCAGCACCTCGTCGGTCGCCCGCCACACCTCGCCCATGCCACCGCGGCCGATGGGCGCGTCCAAGCGATACCGATCCGCCACCAGCACGTCGTACGACCTCGATCCCGCGAGCCAAACCAGACCTTGCTTAAGGTACTTCACCCGGGCACCCGCGGTGACCTGCGGCCGCAACCGCCGGGGGACTCACACCTCGCCGAGGAACCCCGGGTCCGCCGGGCCGGTCCGGCGGGCGAAGTCGGCCGCGAATGCGAGGACTTGGCTCATCGCAACCGCCTGCCGGGTGGTCGCCGCGAGATCGGCGTGGGCCTCCTGCGACCACAGGAACGGGTACACCGCGATCCCCTGCGAGGGGGTGAGGGCGGCGGCCTCCTCGCGCCAGCCCGGCCAGCGCAGCCCGTCGTAGAACGTCTCCAGCCGCCCCGAGAGCAGCCAGGTGACCCAACCGGAGTAGCCCGTCTCCATCGCCTCCCAGGCGAGGTTGTCGGGCGCGAAGTAGGTCATCTGGCCCGGCGCTCCCGGGCGGCCGGCGGCCGCGGGAGCGTGGCCGTTCAGCGCGAAGACCCCGCCCACCGCGTCGTGGCCGACGACGAGACCGGTGCCGGGATGCCAGGCCGGGTCGAGGACCGCGGGGAAGCGGTTGACCTGCCCCAGGCTCGGCAGGCCGCCGCCGGCGGCCGGGCCGCCGCCGAACACCCGCACCCACCCGTCGTCCAGCAGCACCCCGCCGGTGTTCAGCACCAGGGCACCCAGCGCCGACCGCGCGGTGACCTGCAACTGCAGCAGGCACCGGCTCCCTTCGTCACGATCGCCGGGCAGCACCCGGGCGGCCACGGGGCCACCGGCGAGCATGGCCGCCAGCTCCGGCCACGCCGGAGTGTCCACGTCGGTCAATTCGTCGATCTGCCGCACCCGGGGATGATCGCAGCCCGATGCGCGCCCGCCGGAGGCGGGGTGGGCGCCGCGGAACCTCAGGTCCACCTCGGGCCGGTTGGGCGTCAGGCCCCCCGCACGGCGGTGTCCGGGTCCGGTCAGGGGGCGGCTTCCGGCCCATCGGGAGGAGGAAAGGTGAACACGGTCCTCGCATGGCGGCGCCCGCTCGGAGGCGTCCTCCTCCTCGCCGCCGTCGTCACGGCGGTGCACGGCTTCGGCACCTCGCAGGCCGGTGGCGCGGCCGGAACGGTCGTGGTCACCGTCGTCCTGGCGGGCTCCGGTGCCCGCCTCGTCCGTACCGCGGCCCCCGGCCGGCGCTGAGCCGGACCGGCGCCCCGGCTCAGTGCCGGTCGTCCCAGGCCGCGTTGTGCAGGAAGTAGGTGTCGTACCGTTCCTGCACCTCCAGCAGGCTCTCCGGGGTGACCTCGCCCAGGGCGATGCGCTGCAAGTGGCGGAAGTACTCGAAGCGTTCGACGCCCGGGGTGATGACGATGAGCATGTCGGCGTCGCACCCGGGCGCCGCGGCGAAGGCGTGCGGGCGGCCGGGCGGGACGACGACCAGGTCGCCGGCTCCGGCGGTGACGACCTCGTCCCCGGACAGGAACCGGGCCTCGCCGTCGAGCATGTAGAACATCTCGGCCGACCGGTCGTGCCGGTGCGGGCGGGCGCCGTCGGCGCCCCCGGTCAGGGTCACGCGCTGGGTGGAGAGCGCGCCTCCCGTCGCGCTGCTGTCGGCCAGCAGCCGGACGGTGGTGGGGGCGCGGCCGATGACCTCGGCCTCGGTGGAGCGGACGATCACGGAGGCGTCGAAGTCGGGCACGATCAATGACATGGCGAACTCCTGGTCCGGGTGGTGACGGGTCTTCGGGAACTGCCGGGTCAGACGGCGAAGAGCAGGGCGGCGCTGACGAGGACGACGACCGCGGTGGCGAAGTGGATGCCGAAGGCCACCGCCTTGGTGCCTCCGTGCCGCAGGACTATCAAGGTGTCGCCGAGCGGGGCGAGCGCCACGACCAGCATGAACCAGGCCTCGACGCGGGCACCGGCGAAGGCGAGCAGGGCCAGGCCCATCACCCCGAAGGTGGCGTCCCGCAGGCCCTTGACGGTGAGGTAGGCGGCGGCCCCGTCCCCTTCGGCGGGCACGCCGTAGGCGGCGGCCGCGGGACGGGGCTGGAGCAGGAATCGGGCTCCGATGAAGAGCACCAGGAGGTCGAGCACGACGGCCAGGGTGTACGCGGTGGTGGTCACGTCCACATCTCCTTGCTAGCAGCGCTAGGGACAAGAGCGAAGCTAGCAGAGCATCGACAGGAGGTCTAGCGGTGCTAGAATTTCTGCCATGACGATCCGGACGCGCCGGGAGCGCGAGCGAGCCGAGCGCGAGCAGCTGATCATCACGGCCGCGCGGGAACTGGCCGAGGCCGAGGGCTGGGACTCCGTCACCACGCGGCGGCTGGCCGCCGAGATCGAGTACAGCCAGCCCGTCCTGTACAGCCACTTCAAGGGCAAGGACGCGATCATGGCCGCCGTCGCGGTGCAGGGGTTCGCGGAACTGGCCGCCGAACTGCGGGAGGCGCGCACCGCGGTGGCGGGCCCGCGGGAGACCCTCGCCGCGGTGGGCGAGGCGTACACGGCGTTCGCGCGGCGGCGGCCGGCCCTCTACGACGCGATGTTCACGCACCGCGTCGGCCTGCCGTTCGCCACGCCCGAGGCCCCGGCGGCCCTGCGCGAGGCGTTCGGCGAACTGCTGCGGGCCGTGGAGCCGGTCGCGGGCGCCGGCGACGCGCCGGACCTCCTCACCGAGACCTACTGGGCGTCCCTGCACGGCCTGGTCACCCTCATGCGCAGCGGCCGACTGCCGGAGGGGGCGCACGAGCGCCGCCTCGCCCTGCTGAACGGGCGCTTCACGAACGGCGGTTGACGCACGGCAGCGGCGGCGCACGCCGCACCCCCGCCGCCCGGCCCCCCTCAGGGGACGAGGACGGTGAGCGAGGTGGCGGTGACGGCGAACCCCAGCTGCTCGTACAGCCGGCGAGCGGGATTGCCGTCGCTCACCGCCAGGGCGATCCTCGGGAGACCGCCTTCCGCCGCGTCCGCCAGCGCCCGGCGCAGCAGCCGGGATCCGAGGCCGGCGTGGCGGGGATCCGGCTGCCGGAAGACCGTCGCGACCCACGGGAGCCCGTCCCGGTCCGTCACCACGGCCCCCGCGACGACGTGGCCGTCCCCGTCGACGGCCAGGGTGCTGCACGGCAGGACCGGCCCGAGCACGGCGCCCGACAGCACCGGGGCCAACTGGGCGTCGAGGGCCTCCTCGTCACTTCCCTGATGGTGGTCGGGATGACCCGGCGCGAAGGCGGCACGCCACGCGGGGAACAGCTCGTGTGCCTCGCGGTCGCAGGGTACGGCGCGCAGTCCGTCCGGCAGGGGCGCCGCGGCCCACTCGCGCGGCGGGGGGTCGGCGACGAGGTCGCGCTCCATGGTGTGCGCGTGCCGCAGGACCCGGGCACCGTGCCGGACGAGCCGCTCCCCGAGTTCGACGGAACCCGACACGGCCCACCCCGGCATGCCCGCGAGCACGGCCGGTACGGGGTCCGGCCCCACCGCCTCCGCGAGGTCGGCCCAGGGCCGCCCGTCCCGGACCCCCTCGACGTACGTCAGCTCCGGCAGTCCCCCCGGGCCGCGCAGGACCAGGCGCTCTTCCTCGTGCACGGTCAACTCAGTACCCGCCCACCGGCATCGGCATCGCTCTCATGCGGCCCATGCTGCGGGCCGCCCGCCGGTGCGGGCAACCGATTTCCGGCCGGGGGACGCCGTGCCGCACCGGCGCGCCGGACCCTCAGGCCCGCGGGGCCGGGTAGGTCGGGTACTCGACCTCGGACACGTGCTGCACGACACGGATGACCTGGCACGAGTAGCCGAACTCGTTGTCGTACCAGAGGTAGAGGATGGCGTTGTCGCCGTCGACCTTGGTGGCGCCGGCGTCGACGATCGAGGCGTGCCGCGAGCCGATGAAGTCGCTGGAGACGGCGTCGGGGGCGGTGATGAAGTCGATCTGGCGCTTGAGCGGCGAGTTCAGCGACACCTCGCGGAGGTGGTCGAGGACCTCCTCGCGGGTGGTCTCCCGGGCGAGCTGCAGGCTGAGGATCGCGATCGAGACGTCCGGCACCGGTACGCGGATGGAACTGCCGGTGATCCTGGCCTTGAGGTCGGGCAGCGCCTTGGCGACGGCCGAGGCGGCACCGGTCTCGGTGATGACCATGTTGAGCGGCGCCGAACGGCCGCGGCGGTCGGAGCTGTGGTAGTTGTCCAGCAGGTTCTGGTCGTTGGTGAACGAGTGGACCGTCTCGACGTGGCCGCGCAGGACGCCGTACTCGTCCGCCATCGCCTTCAGCGGCGGCACGATCGCATTGGTGGTGCAGGAGGCGCAGGACAGGATCCGCTCGTCCGGCTTGATCATGTCGTGGTTGACGCCGTGGACGACGTTGGGGACGTCGCCCTTGCCCGGCGCGGTCAGGACGACCTTGTCGACGCCGGGACGCAGGTGCTGCGAAAGGCCTTCGCGGTCACGCCACTTGCCGGTGTTGTCGATGAGGATGGCGTCCTTGATGCCGTACGCGGTGTAGTCCAGCGACGTCGGGTCGTCGGCGTGGATCACCCTGATGGCGTTGCCGTTGGCGACGATCGTGCTGTTCGCCTCGTCGACGGTGATCGTGCCCTGGAACTGGCCGTGGATGGAGTCGCGGCGCAGCAGCGAGGCGCGCTTGACGAGGTCTTCGCCGGCCCGGCCGGCCCCCTTGCGGACGACGATGGCACGCAGCCGCAGGCCGTTGCCGGAACCGGCCTTCTCGATCAGCAGCCGGGCGAGGAGGCGGCCGATGCGGCCGAAGCCGTAGAGGACGACGTCGCGCGGCTCACGGCGCTCGATCTTGTTGGCACCCGTGGCGCCCGCGACGGCCCCCGCGGTGAACTCCGCCACCGACAACCCGCGGTCGTCGGCCCGGTACGTCGCGGCGAGCATGCCGAGGTCGATCTGGGACGGGCCGAGGTCGAGCGTGGTGAGTGCGTGCAGGAACGGCAGCGTCTCGGTGACCGAGAGCTCCTCGCCGGCGATCTGCCGGACGAAGCGGTGGGCCTTGAGGATGCTGATCACCGACTTGTTCACCAAGGAGCGGCTGTGCAGCAGGACGGTCACGTCCCGCTCCCTGTGCAGCTTCCCGATGATCGGAATCATCGATTCCGCGATCTCCTCGCGGTGCTTCCAGTCGGTGAACGAGTCCTCGTTGACAGTCAAAGGCTTATCTTTCGAGCTAGGCGGTGCTCATATGTTAACCACACCGCCATCTCGCTCTTGCCGCGGGTCCCACCGGGTGACGTCAGGAGACGGCGACGACCCCCACCGCCGCCGAGCCGGTCTCCGCGCGCAGGAGGACGTCGAAGAGGTACCGGTCACCGTCGCGCGGCGCCACGACCGTCCGCGCCCCGGTCGGCAGCGCCCGGGACACGGCCTCGTGCCGCTCCCCCGGCGCCGACCCGCTGACCGCCACGAGCCGCACCGAGGTGCTGCCGATGTTCTCGAACGTCACGGAACGGGTCCTGGGACAGGGGCCGTCGTGCTCACCGGTGCAGTGGAAGCGGACGTCGCCGAGGTCCACCAGCCCGCACGAGACGTCGGTGGCGAAGGCGAAGTGCGAGGAGCAGACGGCCCCCACCCGCAGGTCCTCCGCGGGCGCCTCGGCGGCCGTGCCACCGGGGCGGGGCGCGTCCGCGCAGGAGACGGCGGACACACCGAGTGCGGCGGTGGCGAGTGCTGCGGGCAGGAGTGCTTTGCGCACCTGTGGCTCCAGAAGTGGTGCAGTCGGTGAGTCCCGCTCACCGGGGTGCCGGCCCGCGCCGGACCGGCGCGGGCGAAGGGCGGGAAAGGGCAGGGCACGGGTCCCGGACGCGGGTGGGGCCCGGAAGCCGTGGCTCACGGGCCCCACCCTCAGCGCGTCGTACGGGCGTCGGCGACCGGCTCAGCGGTCGTTGTGCGCGGGACGCTCCGTGGCGATGACGTCGCCCGCGTACACCAGGGCGACCCGGTGGTTGTACTGGATGGTGTACATCTTCTTGGCGCCGAAGACGACCTTGCCGTCAGCCTTGAAGTAGTCGTCGGTCAGGGCGGGCGGCGCGGTCGCGACGTACGCCTGGCCGGACGGGATGGTGTACATGCTCAGCGGGGCCTGGGTGGAGGCGCCGTACCCGGCCGGGTACTCCGCGGCGTCCGGGTAGCTGGAGCCGTACACCTTGCCGGGCGGCGTGGCGGGCGTCACACCGGCCTTGACGATGGTGTAACCGCCGCGCGCCGGGACGGTGTTGGCGCCGTACGGGTTGTGGAACCACACCTTCGCGCCGCTGAACCAGATCGCGGTCCAGGGGCCCTCCTTGCCGGCGACGACGAACTGCTGGCCGGCCTGCACGGTGTTGCCCCAGTCGTTGATCCGGTCGGTGCCGGCGGCACCGGGGTGGATCGCCGGGTCCCCGAAGAGGGGCGCGGTGCTGCTGGGGGCGGTGCGCACGAACAGGGTGTTCGACGCCTGCGTCACCTTGGTGCACTCGGGGGTGGCACCGGTCGGGTCGTCGGACGGGCAGATCTGGGCGGTCTGCTGGTTCCGCTCGAAGCCGGGGGCGATGGTCACCACCGAGCCGATGTCACCGACGCCGTGCCTGCCCGTGACGGGCGCGCCGAGCAGGGCCATGAAGTGCTCCCAGTCCCAGGCGGTGCCCGGGTCCCAGTGCATGCCGGAGACCGACCCGGAGTTCGGGCCGGCAACGTTGTCATGGCCCACGATGTGCTGCCGGTCGAGCGGGATGCCGAAGCGCCCGGCCAGGTACTTCACCAGCTCCGCCGTGGCCTCGTACTGCGCCTCGGTGTACCAGTCGGCACCGTGCGCGGCGAAACCCTCGTGCTCGATGCCGACGGAGTGCATGTTGGCGGAGTAGTTGCCCGCGTGGAAGGCGATGTCCTTCGTGGCCATCATCTGCGTCACCGCCCCGTCCGACGACCGCATCACGTAGTGCGAGGCGGTCGTGCTGCCAGGGGCCTGGAAGGTGGCGATGGCGGACTCGTACGAGCCCTCGGTGTCGTGGATGACGATGGTGTCGATCCGGATCCCGTTGGCGGGCCGGTTGGACACCTGGCCGTTGGTCGACGCCGCCGGCACGAAGGTGCAGTCCACGGTGGTGGGGCACTCGACGTCGGCGGTCGCCGCGGCCTTCAGGTGCAGCTTCGCCAGCTGGGCCTTGGCGGGCTCGACCCGCGGCATGGCGGCGAGGCGGACCCGCTGGCCGTCCTTGGTGGTACGGCCGGCGCCCTTGGCCAGGGTGGCGAAGACACGGTCGGCGAACGCCTGGGCGCCCTGCCGCTGCGCGGCCTGGCTGTAACGGGCCACGGCCCCGTACCAGTCGCCGGGTTCGGCGGATGCGGTTCCGGCCGTGGCCTTCTGGTACGACGCGAGGAGCGCCGCGCCACCGCGGATGTTGGCCGCCGGGTCGTTCCTCAGCTCCCGCGCGGAAAGACCGGTGAGCTTCGCCGCCGCCTGGAGGGTGTGCATGGCCGGGTCGGCGACGAAGGACGCGAGGTCGCTGCGGCCGGCCGCGCCGGCGTCCCCACCGGCCACCATCTCCGCCGTCACGTCGGTGAGGTGCATCGGACCGTAGCCACCGCTCGCGCTGTGCGCGCCCGCGTGCCCGTCCCACGCCGACTCCTGGTACGCCACGGCCAGCAGCACCTGCTCCGGAACGTGGTACTCGTCGGCCGCCGCGGCGAAGTCGCGCTGCCGCGCGGTGTCCGCCGGCGCGGCACCGGTGGCCTGCGCCGTCAGCGGCACGGCCACCGAGCCCGCGATCACCAGCGCGCCGACCGCGGCCAGCAGGCCGGGCCTGCGCCGCCTGGCGTGCCGGCGTATGGATGTTTCTGATGTCATGAACGATCCCAAATCTTGAACGTATGAGGCCAATTCCCCTGGCCGGACGTCGATGTGACGTGCCATCTGCCCCTGGAAGGCTCGCGGATTCTACTCACGCCGAATCCCCGGAAAATGAGGCACCGTCACTATCGAGCCACCGCCGCGCGGTTCGCCGGCGGCGGGCCGGATCCTCCGGGCGGCGAGCGGCAACGGCGCGGGGGTCCATCAGCCGAATTCCCGGCATCCGCCGCAACTCCCGCACCCGCGAGGGGGAACCGGGCGGCGGAGAGGCGCGGGGACCGCATCGGCGGACGAACTCGGCCCGTGCATCGCAGTCGCACGACCTCCCGGTGCGTCACCGCCCCGACGGTGGAAGCTCACGAAGATCCCTCTTCTTGTCCGGACGGGCGTGCACGCGAGAGCCTCAGACCCCAGGCCAATAGCTTGCTGCGTCAAGGAGTAGACCAGGAAAGTGCTGCACCATGCAAGTAACTGCGACGCATAACGGTGCCGACCGGATGATTCGCGACACCGAGTCTCGGCATGCGGTCCTGGACGCCTCCATTCGTCACCGCCTTGACAGGTGACTTTTTTCTGTGCGAAAGTCATCACCACTTCAATAGGTGATCAGATCGGTCATCGCGTCCCCGGAACCGAGGAGAGGCCGCGTGAGCCAGGCTGTGGAATACGACTACGTCGTGGTGGGCGCGGGAACGGCCGGCAGTGTGCCGGCTTCGCGCCTGTCCGAGGACGGCGGCGCCCGCGTCCTCCTGCTGGAGGCGGGCGGCCCCCACGTGCCGGAGGCGATGCCGGTTCCCCCCGCGTGGCCGCGGTTGCCGGGCACGTCGTCCGACTGGGGCGACCGCACGACCGAGCAGGCCTCCACCGGCACGTCCGTGGCGCTCGCCCGGGGCAGGGGGCTCGGCGGGTCGTCGGCGATCAACGCCATGGTCTTCACCCGCGGGCACCGCAGTGCCTATGACGCGATCGGCCGGGCCAGGGCGCTCGACGGCTGGCGCGGCGAGGAGGTGCTGCCCGGCGTGGACGTCGACGACGACGCGGCGGTCGCCGCCTACCTCCGCAGGGGCCTGGCCTCCTACTTCCACCCGGTCGGCACGTGCAGGCTCGGCACCGGCGAGGGCGCCGTGGTCGACGAGGAGCTCAAGGTCCGCGGCATCGACGGGCTGCGCGTCGCCGACGCCTCGGTGATGCCGTCGATCGTCTCGGGGAACACCAACGCGACGGTCTACGCCATCGCCGGGCGGGCCGCCGAGCTCGTCTCCCGGAAGGGTGCGTGGTGACCGTGGCCGACCAGGAGAACCGGCCGGAGCGCGGGACCCCTGTGGCGCGTCGCACCATGCTCGGCATGCTCGGCGCCGGGGTCGCCGGCGTCGCCGCCGCACCCTGGCTGCAGCGCGGCTGGGAGAACTTCCTCGGCGCGGCCTCGCAGGCCGACCCCACCGGGCTCACCGGGGTGCTCCCGAACCCGGGCGGCTTCCGCTACTACAGCGTCGTCGGCTCGGTTCCCCGCAAGGACGAGCGGACCTACCGGCTGAAGGTCAACGGTCTCGTCGACCGTCCGCGGACGTACACCCTCGACGACCTCCGCGCGCTCCCGCAGCGGCGGATCGTGCGCGACGTGCAGTGCACCGACGGCTGGCGGGTGGCGGACACCCCCTTCGAGGGCGTGCCGCTGTCGGACCTGCTGGACGCGGCAGGGGTGCGTCCCGAGGGCAAGGCGATCCACTTCACGTGCTTCGACGGCGTCTACACCGAGAGCCTGACCCTCACCCAGGCGCGCCGCCCCGACATGCTGGTCGCCCTGAAGATGCAGGACAAGCCCGTCAGCCACGAGCACGGCGGCCCCGTCCGGCTCTACGCCGCGCCGATGTACTTCTACAAGTCGGCCAAGTGGCTGTCCGGAATCACCGTGACCGACGAGGTCATCCCCGGCTACTGGGAGGAGTACGGCTATGACGTCGACGGCTGGCTCGACGGCGCCGACAGGCGTGGCGACGCGCAGGCCGCCTGAACGCCCCGGGCGCGTAAGGCGGTTCACCAGGGCCGAGCGCTGGGTGCACCGCGGCACCGGTCTGCTGATGCTGGTGTGCCTGGCGACCGCGGCCTGCCTCTACCTGGGACCGCTGGCCCAGCTCGTCGGCCGCCGCCACCTGCTCGCGACGGTCCACGAATGGTCGGGGATCCTGCTGCCGCTGCCCTTCCTGCTCGGACTCGCCTCCCCCGCCTTCCGCGCGGACCTGCGCAGGCTCAACCGCTTCGCCCCGTACGACAAGCGCTGGCTGCGGGCCGCGCGCCGGCGGCTGACCTCGCCGGACATGCGTCCCGCCGGCAAGTTCAACGCCGGCCAGAAGCTCTACGCGGGCTGGCTCGCCGGGGTCGTGCTGGTCATGACGGCCACCGGGCTGCTGATGTGGTTCACCGGCCTGCTGCCGGCGGTCTCCCGCACCAGCGCGATCTTCGTGCACGACCTCCTGGCCTGGGCCATCGCCCTGGTGCTGATCGGGCACATCCGCAAGGCTTTCCAGGACCCCGAGGCGCGGCTGGGGATGCGCACCGGGTACGTCTCCCTGGGCTGGGCGCGGCGATGGCACGCCCACTGGCTGGACGAGGACCGCCCGGCGGCCAAGGACACACCGGAGCGCTGAACGTCGCGCCGCCGCACCTACGCAAGCGCCCGGGTGGCCGGGCCCCCATCTCCGGGGCCCCGCCACCCCGGCGTACCCGCCGGTCACGCCCTCCGTGCGGCGGCGGGC